>CAVAIX010000138.1:0-6205 GCA_963588695.1 Bacteroidaceae bacterium
ACATCATGTTTGCCCTACTCTCTGGCTATAACATCCAGGTGGAGCAGCACACAGCGAAGGGCAGGATAGACATCACCCTCGTGACGAAGGCCACCATCTATGTGATGGAACTGAAGCTCAACGGCAGTGTGGAGGAAGCCCTCGCACAGATTGAGACCAAACGCTACGCTGATGCCTTCCAGCTGCAAGACAAGCCTGTGGTGAAGGTCGGCATGAACTTCAGTCTGAAGGACGGCATCAATACGCTGGAGTGGCGTATAGGATAGGGCAAGAGGCGAGGGGTTGAATGCTTAACCGCCCCTTCTACAAGTCTTCCTTTTAGCATAAAACTACCCTTGATAGGTCTTTCTTTTAGCATAAAACCACCACTGATAAGTCTTTCTTTTAGCAAAGTTAACACAAAACAGTTGCATATACGGCTAATAATCAGTATATTTGCAGCCAAATAAAGAAAGACATCAAGAAAGAACGTATGGATAAAGAGAAATATTTGTCAAGAAGCATAGACAAAGCCTTGCAGGAATGGAAAGACCATCCACGCAGAAAACCACTGCTGCTAAGGGGTGCCCGACAGGTAGGAAAGTCCAGTTCCGTTCGTCATCTGGCCAAGAACTTTAGGTACTTCCTGGAGGTCAACGTCGAAAGAAATCCCGAGGTCGTGGAGTTCTTTCGGGACAGTCGTGACGTGAGGGCGATAACGGCAAAACTCTCAGACTTCTTTGACGTGCCAGTGGTGCCGGGAGAGACGCTGCTCTTTCTCGACGAAATACAGAAGAGCGCCGACATCATTCACAGCCTATGGTTCTTCAAGGAAGATTATCCTGAGCTGCACGTTGTGGCGGCAGGGTCACTGCTGGAGTTTGCACTCAAAAATCTGTCCTCGTTCGGAGTGGGCAGGGTAGGTTCGCTGTTCGTCTATCCGATGTCGTTCGATGAGTTTCTGCTGGCAACAGACCAGGCGGGATTGTTGCGTGCCAAGCGAAGAAGCGACCCGGACCATCCTCTAGAAGAGGCTTTCTACGGCAAGCTGGTGGAGGCGTTCCGCAGTTACATGCTGGTAGGAGGCATGCCCGAAGCCGTAGCCACCTATGCCAAGACAGGCTCGTACCGCTACAGCAGCGACATCGTGAACGAAATCATCCAAGGCTATCAGGACGACTTTGCCAAGTATGATGCCAAGGCCAATCCCACGCTCCTGCGCCAAACGCTCGTCAGCGTAGCCCATCAGGCAGGAGCTAAGTTTGTGTTCAGCCGTGTAGAGGGAGAGCATCGTTCAGCGGAAGTGAAGGCGGCTCTGGAGATGCTGAAAGATGCCAGTCTCGTGATACCAGTCTATCATACCGATGCCAACAGTGTACCATTGGGGGCAGAGATCAATGAGCGAGTAGTGAAATACCTCCTGCACGACACGGGCGTATTGCTGGCCATCTTGGGCATCGATGATGACACCAACAGCCTTATCAAAGAAATGATGGTGGCCGACTCCATGAAACTGGTGGACAAGGGCTCTGTGGCAGAGATGCTGGCTGGCCTGGAACTGACCAAGTATGCCCAGCCCCAGAAACGCCATCAACTATATTATTGGCAGAACATGAACAAGGGAACTTGTGCCGAAGTGGATTACGTGCTGGCTCGTGGTGGGCGTATCATACCGATGGAAGTGAAGTCGGGAGTGAAAGGCTCGATGAGCAGTATGTATGCGCTGATGCGCAACCCAGAGAAGCACATAGAGGGCGGCATTCGTTGCTCGCTCGAAAACTTTGGCCATTTTGACAGCCTGGATGGCAAGCGGATAGACCTCATTCCCCTGTATGCCATCTCCCATTTGTTTGCCGACGGCAACAACATCTAACACGCAACCGCTGGGAGTGGTGAGACTAACAAGGATTTTTGCTTAATCCACACACTTTTGCAGGTGACCCTTTTATCAGAGTCGTTAACTTTCTTTAACGGTGCTTGCAGGCAAGGTTTTGCGGTTTCTTGCATTTGATGGACAGACGAACGAAAGAACGAAGGATGTCAGCGCGCAACGCCTTTTGTTCCGGAGCGAGTCTGCGAAATCAAATAAAAGTAGAAACAAAAAAAACAATAGAAAAATGAACTTCAAATCAGTTTTCAAGACCATGGCAATGGCAGCCCTCTGCCTCAGCACCGTAACACTCGTTTCATGCAGCGATGACGATGACGACAAGAACATGACATTCAGCGCATCCAAGGTTGAAGTGGGCATTGCTGCTTCACAGGATGTGACCGTTAAGAACTGCACGACTCCGTTGACCGCCAAGTCGAGCGACGAGAAAATTGCCACAGTAACGGCCAATAAGGAGACACTGACCATCAAGGGTGTCGGTACTGGTACAGCTACCATCTTAGTGACGGACGCCAACAAACAGACTGGAAGCATCAGTGTGACCGTGACCGAATAAGGATAATTCTTTTTACAAACTTTCAATGAAGCCTGCGGTCTTCGTGGCCGCGCAAGGCAAAGGGTGGGAAAAATGACTTTCCCACCCTTTTTCATTTTATTTTTCACTATTTCCTTCGTTATCCGAGAAAAAAGCGGTAAGTTTGCAGTATGTTTCAGTTGAACCTACCTTCATTCGACCTCCAATTAGGTGGCACGCGAGAGAGACCGGAGATTTTCGACTTCCTGCGCCGCCGCTATGTGCGGTTGACTCCGGAGGAATGGGTTCGCCAGCATTTCGTGCATTGGTTGGTGGCTGAGAAGGGCTATCCGAAAGGGCTGTTGGGCAACGAGATTGCACTGCAATGCGGTGGGAAGCGCCTGCGCTGCGACTCTGTGCTCTATGACCATCAGGGGCACCCTGTGATGATATTGGAGTACAAAGCGCCAACGGTGAGTTTGACCCCACAAGTGTTTGAGCAGATTTCGTCCTACAACCATCTGTTGCACGTGGACTATCTGACGGTGAGCAACGGCTTGCAGCACTACTGTTGCCGTATGGACTATGAACAGCGGTGCTACACGCTGTTGGCAGACATTCCCGATTACGGAGCGTTTTAAGCCTCTTCCGTCTTTTCCGCCTTCTTTGTGCTCTTCGAGGAGGCGCGCTTGCGCGACTTCTTCTCCTCGGTCTTCGGGGCTACGGTCTTGATGCCCGCCAGTTCAGAGTCGATGAGGATGCGTCCGCAGTATTCGCATACGATAATCTTCTTGTGCATCTTGATGTCGAGTTGTCGCTGTGGCGGAATCTTGTTGAAGCAACCGCCGCAGGAATCGCGCTGCACGTACACGATACCAAGTCCGTTGCGAGCATTCTTTCGGATGCGCTTAAACGATGAGAGCAGTCGCGGCTCTATCTTTGCTTCCAGGTCTTTCACCTTGATCTTCAGTTTCTCTTCCTCCACGCGCGTCTCGTCCATGATTTCGTCCAACTCGTTTTTCTTCACTTCCAAGTCTTGACGACGCTCCTCGATGACGGTTTTGTTGGTGGTCAGTTCTGCTTTTTTCTCTTCCACGCGAGCCTGTGCCTCTCTGATTTTCTTGTCGCAAAGCTCGATTTCCAACCGTTTGAACTCGATTTCCTTGGTCAGCGTGTCATATTGGCGGTTGTTCTGCACGTCGTTCAGCTGCGTTTCGTAGCGTGCCACGCTGGCTTTGGCGTCTTCTATCTCGCCTTTTTTCTGTACGATGGCTGCCTCGTATTCGTTGATGTCCGTTTGGATTTTCTCGATACGGGTGGTCAGTCCTTCGATTTCGTCTTCCAGGTCCTGCACTTCCAAGGGCAGTTCGCCTCTCAATGCGCGCTTCTCGTCGATGGCCGAGAGCGTGGTCTGCAACTGATAGAGTGTCTTCAGACGGTCTTCTACCGGCATTTCTGTTGAATCTTTCTTTGCCATTTCTTTATAGATATTTGATTGGATTCGTATTTGTTTCTGTCAAGAAGGTCTTCACGCTGGGGCACTGCTGCTGGAGTATCTCGCGAAAGATCTCGCCCGTGAACTGTTCGCTCTGCCAGTGGCCGATGACGCAGATTTGCAGTTGCTGTTCATGTCCGAAGTACTGGTGGTAGTGCATCTCGCCCGTGATAAAGGCATCAGCGCGTTGAGCTATGGCCTCGTCGAGCAGAAAATCGCCTGCTCCACCGCATAGGGCCACGCGGCGTATGGGACGGTTTAGCAGCGCATTGCAGCAGGCGCACTGCACACTGAACTGCTGTTTCACCAGCGAGACGAAGTCGCGGGCATCCATGGCTTCCGGCCATTCGCCCATCGCTCCACTCCCTGCCCCTGCCGTTTCAGCATCCTTACCGTCGGCAGGCTGAAGGAAGCGCACGTCTGACAGTCCCAGCCGCTCGGCCATCTTCCAGTTGACACCGCCCCGAACATTGTCCATATTGGTGTGCATGGAGAGGATGACGATGTGGTGTTCGATGGCTTTCATCACCGTGCGCTGCACGTAGTCCGCACCCGCAATCTGCTTCAGTCCGCGGAACAGGAGCGGATGATGGCTGACGACCAGGTTGCACCCCTTACTGATGGCCTCGTCAATGATTTGCTCGTTGACGTCCAGACACAATAATGCCCCTGAAACCTCCGCCCCTGTCAATCCTACTTGCAGGCCAGCATTGTCCCAACTTTCCTGCAAGGGCAGAGACGCGAACTGTTCAAGGGCTTCAAGCACTTGCTGTATTTTCACGCTTCTTTCTTGTTTTCAACTTGCAAAGTTACGCTTTTTCACTGGAAAGACACTGGTATAGCGGTGAACATTATCATTTTTTAACGGTTTCCGACGCGCTGCATCCACTCATAGACCGCAACGGAGAGCAGTGCCGACAGCACCGAACAGCACACTATGCCGATGGTGACAGCCGCTGCGCACACGCCTGCCTCCAATGGCTGCATACCGCTGAGTAGCAATGCACTGAGCAGCAACGGCACTCCCACGAGACCTGTGTCCCTCATGCTGGCGAACAGTGGCGCGAGTGCTTTCGTCAAGGCGCGCATGACGAACGGACGCATGGACTCAACAGGCGAGGCTCCGTTGCCCTGCAAGTACTCGTACATACTGGCGTACACCTTGCGGTTGTAGACGTAGGTGAGCAGTGCACTCCTACTCGCCCTCAGTGCTTCCACGTGGAGCAGAGCCACCATAGGCACCCAGAGCCAATCGTTGTCGAAAGGACTGCGCCCCACGGCCAGCAGCACTAACAGCGCCACTATAAAAGTCATGGGCAGCGTAGCCAACAGGACGGGCAGCGTCAGCCATCGCTTCCTGCACCACAGCACGGCCGCTGCGCCCTCCACTACGATCAGCAACAGCAGGTCTGCCCACCACAGCTGAAGGCTGAACACCCAGCAGCACACGGCCACTAAGACGAAGAGGGCGGCCACGCAACGGACAGTGACGGTGAGGTGCTGTTTGAACAAGCGGCCATCGGTCTTGTAGAGAACGGCCGTCGGCGCGATGAGCAGGAGGAGTGCGGCCAGAAGCTGGAGTGTGATATGCGTCATAGTTGTATCTTCTTTTGTGCAGTTAATGGATTGACAGCCAACACCGCAGCACCCCTATGGGCAGCCTCCTGGAGCAGGCGGTCAGCCTCCTGGCGCGTGGATGCGGAGACGGGCAGCGAGGGCGCGTCGACGAGGAGGAGCGTCTTCTCTTGACAGGTGGCGCGGTGCACCAAGGCCAGGAACTGTTCGTCGACGGTCAAGCTGTTCCATGGGCGGCGGTCTTCACCCGTCAGGAAGGCCGCATCGAACCCCTCCACCAGCGACAAATGTTGGGGTACATAGGCCGTTGTACGACGGAAATACGGAGCCGAGAGCGGTGTCAGCAACTCGCCGTCGATGCTGATGTGTCCACTGTCGACAGGCAACAAGCCCAGCACAGCGCGCAACAAGGTTGTCTTGCCTGCCCCCGTAGCCCCATACACGCCAACCATCTCTCCGTCAGCAACGGTCAGCGAGCAATCGCTCAAGAGTCCCCCTATCTTTACGTGGTGCAGTTCCAGCATTGTTCCTTATTTTGCGCAAAGGTACGAAGAATTTCGACGCGATGCAAAAAAAGGAGGGTCGTAGCGTGTGAAAATTTGTTAACGGTGCGTTTCGCGCGCGCGAACATATTTTTCGGTCTGCGGAAATATACCATTTTGTCCAAACGTCCAAACGTCCAAACGTCTCATTAAGGGGGTCTATGTTGATTTGAGTGGGTAATGGAATCCATCCCCTCCGTTGATATAGT
>CAVAIX010000139.1:0-6178 GCA_963588695.1 Bacteroidaceae bacterium
CCGTTGAAGTCGCAGATGTTCATCTTGACAAACTCGTAGTTGGGCTTGTCTTCGATGTCTTTGAGGTTGGCTAAATTGCCGGCATAGGTCAGCTTGTCGAGGTTGATGATGTGGTAGTTCGGGTACTTGTTCACGAACAGGCGAACGACGTGAGAGCCGATAAATCCAGCACCTCCGGTAATGACGATGGTCTTCATATCTATCTGTTTTCCTTTTATATGGTTTATGTATGTTTGCCGAGCGTGATGACCTCACAGTCCTTAAACTCACGTTTGTCGATAGTCAGGCGCACCAGCGTACGCTCCTTGTGCCACCCCTGCAGGCCAGCTGCTCCTGGGTTGATGTGCAGCAAATTGAGCGTCTTGTCGTACTTGATTTTAAGAATGTGGGAATGGCCACTGATGAAGAGTTGGGGTGGTGAAGCATAGATTTGTCCACGGATGCTCGCATCGTAGTTGCCAGGGTAGCCCCCGATATGCTTCATCAGCACCTCCGCTTCTTCGCACTTCCAGCGCAACACTTCGGGGTACATCAGTCGGAGGTCGCCTCCGTCACAGTTGCCACACACAGCGCGCAAGGGACGAAAAGCCGCCAACCGCTCTGCCACCGCTGTCGAGCCTATATCGCCAGCGTGCCATATCTCATCGCACTCCTCAAAGTAAGTCAAGTACTTGTCGTCCCAGTAGGAATGGGTGTCGCTGATAATTCCGACTCTCATCATGCTATGGTATCAATCAAGGTGAAGGGTTTGGCGCACAAAACCAGCTATGAAATCAGCCGTAGCCTGCAAGCCGAGTTTCGAGGAGTCAACACAGAGGTCGTAGGAGGCCGCATAGCCCCATTTCTTACCCGTGTAGTAGTTGTAGTAGGCAGCGCGCGTGGATTCTCCATGTTCAATGAATTTCCGTGCGGCTTCCTCACTGAGCTGCTGTCTGTTCATCACCTGCTGGATGCGGAAGTCCATGGCGGCGGTAACAAACACGTTAACTACGTTCGGGAAGTCGCGCAACACGTAATCGGCACAGCGTCCCACAAAGACGCACGACGAGGATTCAGCGGCCTTTCGGATGGCATCGCTTTGGAACTTAAACAGGTTCTCTTGCGAGAATCCGTTGCCGTAGATGCTGTTGTCAGACATATGCGGCACGTGGAGGTGGAATAGTGAACGAAGAAATCCGCGCTGCTCGTCGTTCTGCTCAAAGAATTTCTCGGAGAATCCACTTTCCTTGGCGGCTAAGTTGAGCAACTCACGGTCGTAGCACTGCGCCTGGAATGTCGTAGCGAGCAGGCGTGCAATGTCACGTCCGCCACTGCCGAGTTGTCGGCCTACGTTGATGATGATGTTGTTATTGGACATTGGCTTTGAGTTTTTTCTTATAGGATTCCATGATGAACCATGTCATGATGAAGGCAATGCCGTCACTGGCCGGAAGAGCCGCCCACACCCCGTCAATCTTGAAGATGGGCGGCAGGATGAGCAGCAACGGCACAAGGAAGAGCATCTGGCGCGAGAGGGAGAGCAACATACTGACCTTGGCTTTCCCGATGGACTGAAAGAAACTGGTGACCACCATTTGGTAGCCTATCAACGGGAACAACAGCATATTGATCTGTATGGCCTTGATGGACTGGCTGATGAGCGTCTGGTCAGAGGTAAAGATGCGAGCACAGTAGTACGGCAAGGTTTCTCCCAAGATCCATCCCACAATGACCACAACCGTGGCCGCCAGCATAGCGAGTCTGACGACGCTGATAAGGCGTTCATGGAGCTGAGCACCATAGTTATATCCAGCAATGGGTTGCAATCCTTGGTTGATGCCCATCACAATCATCAAGAAGATGAAGGCAATGCGGTTGGCAATGCCGTATGCTCCGACTGCAAGGTCGCCACCATAGCGCACCAGTGCCGTATTGATAATAATGACCACCACACAGGCACAGGCATTCATAGCGAATGGCGAGACACCAATGGCCAGGATGTTCTTCACGATGTCAGCGCGCAAACGGTAGATGCCGCGCTTGAAATGGATGAGTTCCGTGGAGCGAGAGAAGATGGAGAGTTGCCAACAGAGTGCCAATACCTGTGCAAGGATGGTAGCCACGGCTGCGCCCTTAATGCCCATGTCGAAGCCCCAGATGAAAATCGGGTCGAGAATGGTATTGACGATGACTGTGAATATTGTGGCATACATGGCCTGCCGAGGTTTAGACACCGCGCGAAGCAGTGCGTTGAGTCCGAAATAGAGGTGCGTAACCACATTGCCCAACAGGATAATCTGCATATACTCGCGCGCATAGCCTATCGTATTCTCCGTGGCTCCAAAGAAATAAAGGATGGGGTCGAGAAACAACAGGCAGACCAGACCGAGGAGTACACCCGTGATGATTTTCAACATGACGGCATTGCCCAATAGCAGTCCCGCCGTCTTATAGTCTTTCTGTCCGAGTTTGACAGACAGGTAAGTGGAGGCTCCCACGCCGATAGCCGCACCCACGGCTCCTGTCAGATTCATAAAAGGGAAAGTGACAGCTAATCCCGAGATAGCCATAGCTCCCACACCCTGTCCGATGAAGATGGAGTCTACCATGTTGTAGAGACTGGAGGCCGTCATGGCCACAATGGCTGGCAACGCATACTGCGTCAGCAGCCGTCCCACGGGTTTTGTTCCAAGTTCAAGGGTAGCTTGTTTATTGTCCATTTTCGATATTTTCTGCAAAGTTAGTGCAAATCCTGCAAAAATCCAAATACTGATGTCTTAATCTTTCTTTATTCTTTGGCCGTTTGCGCTTTTCTTTGTACCTTCGCGCCCCGAAAAGAACAACCCGAGAAAATGCGAAGACTCCTGTTCATACTGTTCACGATTGCCTGCTGCACCATAGTGTCAGCAGAGACGGCACAAAATGCCCAGCGCATCAAGAACAAGGCCTATCCTGCCTATATCTACCGCGTCACGCTGGCAGACAAGAACGGGTCGTCCTATACCCTTGACCGGCCTTCGCGCTTTCTCTCCCGCCGCTCCATCGAACGCCGCAAGCGGCAAGGCTTGTCCGTTGACTCGACAGACCTGCCCGTTTGCCCACACTACATCCGAGAAATTGAGACTCGAAAGGCAACAGTCGTAGGGCAAAGTCGCTGGAACAATACGGTGCTCGTAGAGATGCGCGACACCAGTGAGATGCAACGCATCCGGCAGTTGCCCTTCGTCAGCCATTGTCGCCGAGTGTGGCAAGCGCCAGACAGCATCGAACCTACCGCCATCAGAACACCATACCACGACACCTTCCTGCCCTCTGATAGTATTACCGACAGCGTCTACGGGCGCGCTGGCGAGCAGGTAAAAGCCATCGTCGGCCACCGTCTGCACGCCATCGGACTTCGCGGTGAGGGTATGATGATAGCGGTGCTCGATGGTGGTTTCAAGAATGTGAACCGCATCCCAGCCTTTTCGCAGGTGGACGTCCGGGGCACGCGCGACTTCGTCTTTCCGGCCTCACCGTCGGTGTTCCACGAGATTGACCACGGCACTCGGGTACTCTCCACCATGGCCGTCAATACACCTTATTATTATATAGGGACAGCACCGAAGGCCGCCTTCTGGCTTCTGCGCTGTGAAGACCCGCAGTCGGAACAGGAAGTGGAGGAAGACTACTGGGCCATGGCGGTGGAGTTTGCAGACTCTGTAGGTTGTGACCTCATCAACTCGTCGCTGGGCTATCATCAATACGACCACGGCATCGGTTCCCATCAGCTCTGGCAACTCGACGGCCACTCCACCCTCATCAGTCGCACGGCATCGATGGTGGCCAACAAAGGGATGATACTGGTCAGTTCATCAGGCAACACGGGGATGGGAGCCTGGAAGAAAATCACGTTTCCAGCTGATGCCGACAACTGCATCACCGTGGGGGCTGTCACGGAAGAGGAGACCAACGCTCCATTCAGTGCCGTGGGTCCAACGCAAGATGGACGCATCAAGCCCGATGTAGTGGCCTTCGGCAGTCCTGCCACGGTGGTCACGGGGCGCGGCACGATTGTACAGGATATGGGGACCTCGTTTGCTTCACCGCTCGTCTGCGGCATGACGGCCTGCCTCTGGCAAGCTTTACCCGACCTTACAGCCCGACAAATCATACAACTCGTCCGGCAGACCAGCCGCAACAACGCCCATCCCGACAATATCACGGGCTATGGCATTCCTAATTTCTGGCGCGCCTACATGACGGGACGTGTCCTGCAAAACGAACACCCTCAACAGGAATGAGCATGGAACAAAACCAACATTTCTCGCTTCTTGCCCTCAACGCCTTAGTGCGCGAGGCCATCAGCGACGCCCTGCCTGACGAATACTGGGTGGAGGCCGAACTGGCAGAATGTCGCGAAAGGGGCGGCCACTGTTATATGCAACTGGTAGAGAAAGACCCACGCTCTAATGTGCCCGTAGCCACCGCGTCAGCCAAGTGCTGGCGACAGACTTGGACGCTGTTGCATCCAGCCTTCCTGCGCGCCACAGGACAACCACTACGCGCAGGCATGAAGGTGTTGCTGCGCGTCTATCCGCAGTTTCATGAGGCCTACGGGTTCTCTTGGATTGTAAGCGATATAGACCCGACGTTCACTCTCGGCGACTTGGCGCGCCGCAGACAGGAGATTATCGCGGCACTGAAAGCGCAGGGTGTGTTTGACCTTCAAAAGGGACTAACACGCTCTCCCTTCACCCAGCGCATTGCCGTCATCTCGACCGAGACCGCTGCAGGCTACGGTGATTTCTGTCGGCAGTTGCTCGAAAACGACTATGGACTGCGTTTTCATGTGGAGCTTTTCACGGCCATCATGCAGGGCGAGCGCGTAGAGCAGAGCATCATTGCGGCACTTGACTGCATCAACAGTCGACTGAATGAGTTCGACGCCGTAGTAATCATCCGGGGCGGTGGAGCGACGAGCGACATGAGTGGTTTTGACACCCTGCCACTGGCTGAGAATGTAGCTAACTTCCCGTTGCCCATTATCACGGGCATTGGCCACGAGCGCGATGAATGTGTGCTTGACATGGTGAGCCACACACGGGTAAAGACCCCAACGGCGGCTGCCGCACTGCTTGTGGACGGACTGTTGACAACCCTGCAACAGGTGACGGGGGCCGAGATGCTTATTGCCCGTTGTGCACAAGAGCGACTGCAACGCCATCGGTTAGAATTAGAGCATGCCACCACCCTCCTGCCCCACTTGGCGCAACGCCTACTGACAGAGGCTAGACACAGTCTCGAACGCATCGACCTTAAACTGGAGGGCTACGACCCCGAACTGCTACTACAGCGCGGCTATAGCATCACGCTCCACCAGGGGCGGGTGGTCAAGAGCGCAGTGCAGCTAAAGGCTGGCGACGAAATAGAGACCCGACTCAAAGAAGGAATCATAAAATCCATCATACAATAATCAATCCCATCATACTATGAACCACCCCAAAAAATACGAAGAAGCCTTTGCTCGCCTGCAGGAAATCGTGCGGAAGATGGAAGGCGGTCAACTGGACATCGACCAGATTACGACCCACATGAAAGAGGCTCGTCAACTCATCAAATACTGCAAGGAACGGTTAGTGGAGACCGAACAGGAAATCGAGAAACTCGACCATCCTGAGGCATAAAAAGCACTAAGATTCACCCAAAGAGCCACAAAAAGCACAAAAAACATTGCAAAAGTGAACAGAAATGTGTAAATTTGCAAGGCAAAATCGTCAAAATAGCTATTTTTATGAAACATTTGGACTGGGAAAATCTGCCCTTCGGCTACATCAAAACGGACTATAACGTACGTTGTTACTACCGTGACGGCCAGTGGGGCAAAACTGAGATTTGTTCCGATGAGTATCTGAACCTGCACATGGCTGCCACCTGCCTGCATTACGGACAGGAGGCTTTTGAAGGCATGAAAGCATACCGCTGCCCGGACGGAAAGGTGCGCGTATTCCGCATAAAGGACAACGCCGAACGCCTGCAGAGCACCTGCCGCGGCATCCTCATGCCTGAGCTGCCCACGGAACGATTTACAGAGATGGTGGAGAAGGTGGTGCGTCTCAATCAGGAGTGGATTCCTCCTTACGAGAGTGGTGCGACGCTCTACATCCGCCCACTGCTCATCGGTACCAGTGCCCAAGTGGGCGTGCATCCAGCTACGGAA
>CAVAIX010000140.1:0-6162 GCA_963588695.1 Bacteroidaceae bacterium
GGGTCTATGTTGATTTGAGTGGGTAATGGAATCCATCCCCTCCGTTGATATAGTAGACCATATCGATAAAGTTGTTCACGTTGGCATATCCTCTGGCTCGTCTTTTTGCCAGTTGTACTTTAGAGTTCAGGCTTTCTAAAACTCCGTTAGTAACCGTTCCTTGTTCAAAGAATGTTTTGATTCCGAACAGATGTCCCCTAAACGTTGCTGCAAGTTTCTTAAAAGGCTCTAATGCAGACTGCTCAGCCATATCCATCCATTTAAGGAAATCATTCCACGCACCTTCTATCTTGGCCGTGGCAGCATTGAGTATGTCAATCAAGCCTTCCTTGAGACTATAGGCTTTACCAAGTGAAGGATATGTAAGCAGCAGGGTGTCAAGTTCCTGTAGTTTCTTCTCTGGCAGGTTCTTTCGTAGGTGGAGGAGCGTAAACCGATGTCCTTTCAACAGCTTCTTCTCGCTTGCCTCTGCCTTGCGTACTTCGTCAAGTCGCTTGTTCGTTTCTTGTACCATGTGGAACTTGTCATATACAATGTGCGCATGTGGGAAGTAGGTCATGCAACCAGATGTAAAGGCATTTGACATATCCATTGCGACCACCTCTATGAGTGAAGGATCTCCGTCATGTTCTATAAGCCACTGAGAAAAGCTCTTGAATGTTTCAGCGTCCTTACCAGGACAGACGTAGATAGTCCGCCTCGTGTCAAGGTCTACAAATTGGGTAATGTACGAATGCCCTTTCTTGCGGGATGTCTCGTCTACGCCTATGCGTCTTACGCCAGAGAGTTTGAGACTGCGTTTGCCCCTGCCTATCCAATGGCGAAATATCGTCCATATACGATTAGGGTATTCCTTGACGGTCTTGGCAACTGAGTTTACGGGGGTCTCTTCCTCTATCAAAGCCATGGCAAATGCCTCAAACAGCATCGTGAAGCCAGTGTTAAGACGCGCCCATGGAACCTGCACCATCTCTACAGACGAGGCATCAGTCTTCAGACGAGGAACACGGGCGTGGAGATAGCACGGGTGCTCGAAGAAGTTCAGATGACGCCATTCCTTGTCTACTGTATCATACGGACTCAGCACTGTACCTTTGGAAGACATGAACTTAGAACCACATTCAAAGTCTATCCATATGTGAAGCTCACGGGCTTTACTCGCATCAAGCAAACGGAATTCACTCTTCACCACCTTCCATGGGGAAGACAGATTCAAACCGATAGAAAAAAGCATATTTGTATCCATGACTGCAAATGTACAACTTTTATTTGTAACTCGTTAATGATTACCCACACGATTCAACACAGAGCCCTTTTTTGTGTTAAAAAACCGAAAGTAAGGGAATAAAAGCGCGAAAAAATGCAGATTTTTTAGAAAAAAGCAGTACTTTTGCAGCCGCTATTACGAGATAGTAGCACGAAATTCAATTATTTAACAAACAAAGTAATCCAAAAATGGCAACAAAAATCAGATTGCAGCGTCGCGGTCGTAAGCACTACGCTTTCTACAGCATCGTGATTGCTGACGCAAGAGCACCACGTGATGGTAAATTTACTGAGAAGATTGGTACTTATAATCCTAACACCAATCCTGCCACAGTAGATCTGAATTTCGATCGCGCACTTTATTGGGTGGAAGTAGGCGCACAGCCCACAGACACCGTGCGTAACATCCTCAGCGACGAGGGCGTTTACTTGATGAAGCACCTCCGTGGTGGTGTGAAGAAGGGCGCTTTCGACGAGGCTGCTGCGCAGAAGAAGTTCGACGCATGGAAGGCTGACAAGCAGAAAGGCCTTGACAAGGTTCGCGACGAAGAAGCTAAGGCTAAGAAAGCCGCAGTAGAACAGGAACTCGCACAGGAGAAGAAGCAGAACGAGGAGATGGCTAAGAAGTTGGCTGAGAAGAAGGCTGCTGAAATCAAGGCTATCGAGGACGCTAAGGCTGCTGAAGAGGCTGCCAAGGCTGCTGAGGCTGCTGAAGCTGAAGCTGCCGCAGCTCCTGCTGAGGAGGCTGCTGAAGCTCCCGCTGCTGAGGCTCCCGCAGAGGAAGCTAAGGAAGCTCCCGCTGAAGCTCCTGCAGAAGCATAATTTCTGTCATAGGCAGAAAACTGAGAGAGGACGGATTGCCATGATTCCGGACTCTCTTTTTTTTATTTGAACGGATGCATATTCTCGAAATACCCTCGTTTTTTCCGCCCTATGGTGGCGCATTCTGCCTGGAGCAAGCTAAGGCTTTAGGGGCTTTAGGGCACGAGGTTCGAATATTGAGTCGCCTGCAACTGGGAGTCAGCAAGGGGTGGCGCGATTATCTGTTGCGCCCGTATGCGCCCGTTGTCGAGCGAATGGACGATGTGGAGGTGTGGCGCGATTATCAGCGAGGGTGGCCTAAGACGGTGCGTCTCAATGCTATGCACTGGTTGAATGGCGTGCAACGGTTAGCGGAGACTTATCGGCAGCAGTATGGTTGCCCTGATGTCATCCATGCGCACTGTGTGAAATGGGCAGGAAGAGCCGCTATGATGCTATCGGAGCGATGGGGAGTCCCTTATGTCATCACCGAACATCTGTCCGCTATGATTTATGCTCAAGAGTTGGGAGGTGGCACCGCTGACGCTTGGCAGACTCCGCTGTTGCGCGAGGCTATGGAGCGAGCGGACAAGGTGGTGGTGGTTTCTGATGAGTTGGTGGACGATCTTGCTTTGTATTTCGGACGCGAGTATGCGCATCAGACGATATCTAATATGGTGGACACCGATTTCTTCTGTTCTGTCCAGCGACAACGAACGGACACCTTTCGCTATTGTGCCATTGGCAATTTCGAGCTGAGAAAAGGTTATGACCTCTTGGCAGAAGCCTTTCGTTTGATACAACAACAGGGGATAAAAGCCCGTCTGACGCTGGTAGGAGAGGGCACGGATTCCGCGTCCTGTCATCGTCTCTTTGCTGGAGTTCGGGATGTGCGCTTCTATGGTGCGACGGATAAATATGGTGTGCGCGAGGTGCTGTATGACAGCGATGCTCTGGTGCTTCCCACGCGGAGTGAGGCGCAAGGATTGGTGCTGTTGGAGGCGATGAGTACGGGTATTCCTGTGGTCACTACGGATGCTGTTCCAAGGCGTGTCAGCGCGTATAGTGGTTGTTTGACGGTGCCGAAAGAACGCGTTCCGCTGCTTGCGGAGGCGATGCTGCGCGTGACGAAGATGCCCTTTTCTGCTCAACAGATTGTAAAAGAAATTGCTCGCAACTGTTCGCCTACTGTCATAGGCAAGCGATTGGAGCAACTCTTCCTTGGTTTGGTGTAGAGACGCGCTGTTTATTGAGCGCGCAGAGCCGCCAGCGATTCTTTCAGAGCCGCTATCTTCTCTTCCGAGTCGTGTTGTTTCTTGCGCTCCATGGCTACAACAGCCTCGGGAGCATTAGCCACAAAGCGTTCGTTGGAGAGTTTTTTCATCACTCCTGCAAGGAAGCCCTCTAAGTGTTTTAGTTGCGCTTCCTGCTTCTCTATTTCGGCTGCAATGTCAATATTATTTCCCAGTGGAACGGCAAACTCGTCGGTGCCCACCATGAAGGAAGCAGCCGTTGCATCCTTCTCTGTCACCACTTGAATTTCGCTGATATTAGCCATCTTGGCCATCACGTCAGAGTATGCCTCATAATGGTTGCATCCCACCACCTGGAGCGTGAGCGCCTCTTTCTGTGCGATGTTCCTTTGATTGCGCACCATACGGACACCAGACACGATAGCCTTCACCTGTTCGATATTCTCAGAAAGTGCTTTCTCCTCAGCGGTCGGAGCGTCCAGGTGCAGACTTTCGCGCATGATGCTCTCGCCGTCTTTGCGCTCGTAGAGTGCCTGCCATAGCTCCTCGGTGATGAAGGGCATGAAGGGGTGGAGCATCTTCAGTAGCACGTCGAAGAACTGGAGCGTAGCCTCGTAGGTAGTGCGGTCGATAGGTTGCTGTTCGCCATTGACATAGGCAGGTTTCACCATCTCGAGATACCAGCTGGAGAACTCGTCCCAGAAGAGTTTGTAGATGGCCATCAAGGCTTCGGAGATGCGATATTTTCCGAAGAGATCCTGCAGTTCCTGGTTCACCTCCTTGAGCTTCGCTTCAAACCATGTCGTGGCCGTTTTGCAGGCTTCGGTCTGCTGAATGTCAGCCACTTGCCAGCCTTTAACCAGTCGGAAGGCGTTCCATATCTTGTTGTTGAAATTGCGTCCCTGCTCGCAGAGTGCATCGTCGAAGAGGATGTCGTTGCCTGCAGGTGCAGACAGCATCATGCCCATTCGCACGCCATCGGCCCCATATTTCTCGATGAGTTCGAGGGGGTCAGGGCTGTTTCCCAGCGATTTCGACATCTTTCGTCCCAGTTTATCGCGCACGATACCCGTGAAATAGACGTGTTTGAATGGCATTTTTCCTACATATTCATAGCCAGCCATGATCATGCGCGCCACCCAGAAGAAGATGATATCTGGACCGGTCACGAGGTCGCTCGTGGGGTAGTAGTATTTCATCTCTTCGTTGCCTGGGCGGTTGATGCCGTCGAACAGCGAGATGGGCCAGAGCCAGGAGGAGAACCAAGTGTCGAGGGCATCCTCATCCTGTTGCAGGTCGGCATCGGTCACGCTGGGGTTCTTCTCCTTCGCCAGTGCCAGCGCTTTCTCGCGCGTCTCAGCCACCACGAAGTCGCCCTCCGCGTTGTAGTAGTAAGCAGGAATCCGATGTCCCCACCAGAGTTGCCGCGAGATGCACCAGTCCTGAATGTTTTCCAACCAGTTCTTATAGGTGTTTTTGTATTTCTCGGGATAGAACTTGATGTCGTCGTCCATGACGGGAGACAGCGCTAAGTCGGCGAAGTGCTGCATGCGCAGGAACCACTGCAGCGAGAGACGCGGTTCGATGGCCGTGTCGGGGTTTCGCTCCGAGTAGCCCACCTTGTTGGTGTAGTCCTCGATGCGCTCCATCAGTCCAGCCTCTTGCAGATCCTTGGCGATCTGTTTGCGGCAGTCAAAGCGATCCATGCCCACGTAGAGTGGCGACTGCTCCGAGATGGTGCCGTCAGCGTTGAAGATGTCGATGGTTTCGAGATTATGCGTCTTGCCCAGCATATAGTCGTTGGTGTCGTGAGCAGGCGTCACCTTCAGGCAACCCGTTCCGAACTCGATGTCCACATAGCGGTCTTCGATGACAGGAATCACGCGACCTACCAGCGGCACGATGACCTTGCGCCCCTTCAACCACTGGTTCTTCGGGTCTTTCGGGTTGATGCACATGGCGGTGTCGCCCATGATGGTCTCTGGACGCGTTGTGGCCACCACGGCGTAGTAGCCTCGATGGTCTCGGTGGATGATGTTTCCAGCCGCTGTGAGTGCCTTTTCGTCCTCGAGGGTGGAGAGTCCGTTAACGTAGTATTTCAGATGGAACAGATGGCTCTGCTCCTCGCGATAGATGACCTCTTCGGTGGACAGTGCGGTGAGTGCTTTTGGGTCCCAATTGACCATGCGCAGTCCTCGGTAGATGAGTCCCTTATTATAAAGGTCTACAAACACCTTTATGACGCTTTTCGAGCGCGTCTCGTCCATGGTGAACGCTGTGCGATCCCAGTCGCATGAGGCACCCAATCGGCGCAGTTGCTTGAGGATGATGCCGCCGTGTTCGTCTGTCCAGTCCCAGGCGTGCTTGAGGAACTCCTCGCGCGTCAGGTCGTGCTTCTTGATGCCCTGTTCCGCCAGTTTCTTCACCACCTTCGCTTCGGTGGCGATGGAAGCGTGATCAGTGCCAGGCACCCAGCAGGCGTTCTTTCCTTCCATGCGTGCGCGGCGCACCAGGATGTCTTGTATGGTGTTGTTGAGCATGTGTCCCATGTGGAGCACGCCCGTCACGTTGGGCGGAGGAATGACGATGGTGTAAGGCTCGCGCTCGTCGGGCTTCGAGGCGAACAACTTATAGTCCAGCCAATACTGATACCATTTGGATTCGACCGCTTTCGGGTCGTATTTACTTGCTAATTCCATACGTGTGTGATGTGCTTTCTATAACTAAGTGCAAAGGTACAAAATTTCCTTCACTCGGCAAAAAATTACCGTAGAAAAACAGAAAAACGTTGCATTGTTGCATTGTTGCATTGTCTCATTAAGGTCATTCGCATTGTAGGAGC
>CAVAIX010000141.1:0-6138 GCA_963588695.1 Bacteroidaceae bacterium
TCTTTCTTGATACGGTAGTACTCGGGTGCTTCATCGAAATTCATCTCAGAAGGCACAGCTTCCCAACTGTGTTCTGTGCCATCAAAGGAATAGTACTCAATCTCTTTGCCCTCGGCAAAAGCCTGTATGACGGGCAATAATTCTTTTGCATCTTCTCGTGTCATAGTTCTTTTATTTTTAAGTTAAATAACTTCTGGAGGCTTTATTGACAAACTATCTTGCCCGTACCGTCATACCGCCAGATGGCTTCTGGCTCTATGTCGAGGAGCGTAAAATAATAACCTCGGTGTGGACACTCGTCGCTAAGGCCGTAAACAACCCATACGACTGGGTCGTCATCATCGAGGTCATCATATATGGGCGGACCCAGTTTTACACAGTTTTCGAGTGAGGCTATCAGAGCATCCAACGATGTTGCCGTCTTCGGGTACTTCGCCGTGTAGTAGGCAATACTTTTTTTCAAACTCTTAAGGTTCTTGATAATCATAGTCGTTGTTTGGTTAAATGTTTGGAACGTAATACTGAATAATCGCGGACTGTCCAAAATACTTGCGGACAACTTTAGCGAGCAAAGATACCAGATTGCCTTCAATGTACTCGTAGGTTTCTTTGGAAGGAATCTTGAGCGTTAGGGTCTTTGTTTCTGGGTCGAAACGCTGGAAGTTGAGCAAGTCGAAACTCTGACGGGACACATCCTCACTGACGGACTTGCAAAGCTCTGCCTGACACGAAATCCATAGTTTCTCGGGGGACGTGCCCTGTGGTGCTGCGCCTTTTTTCCCCTGTCCGCCAGACTTTGATTTAGCATTCTTCTGCATCCAATCGTTGAAATGCTGCTTCACATCAGCCAAACTTTCGTGTTTCTGCTTGCCCCGGCAATCGCAATCAACAACGAAACTGTCAAGCCAACGGACAATACAGCCTGCTTCGAGTTTGAACTTACGCTGCATCTGCAGAAGCCAATCACGGTCATTTTTCAACAACTCAGCACCTTGCACGGCGGTCAGCGGAGCGTCAGGGTCAAGAACCTCTGGCTCTTCCCCTACTTCCGCTGCCCCAGCCTCACGCACACGCGCGGGTGGTGGTGGGGTTGATGGAGATAATGACGAACGTAGTGAGTTTTTATCTTTACTTTCCTTTACTTTACTTTGTGTACTTTTCACGGAGTTTATTGGGGGTTCTTCGACATTTACTCCGGATTTATTCAGTTTATTTAGGGTTTCTTCCGTATTAACCATAGTTTCCTCCGAATTAACCCCGGTTTCCTCGGAAGAAACTTGGTTGTTTTTCAAAGTCACAAGTAAATAGGGTGTGTTAGAAGGCAACTTGCGTTTCGTGACGGCACAAAAAGTCATATAACGCTCTTGAATACCACTTGAAGTAAGTACTTGATGTTGCTCGAAAATAGCCTTGTCGAAAAGGCCAATAGCAACGCAGTAATGGATGATGTCTTGAATAGTATCTTCTTCTAAGCCAGACATTTCCGAAACAATAAAGGGTAAATCTTCGTCCCACGGCAGATAATAGCCAGAAGCGTATATCTGACATAATAAGATATGGTAAACTGGTACAGCTTGAATACCTTTGTAACGTATCAGTTTGCGTATTTTGATGTCCTGATAGAATGTCACGTCATTCGTGAAATATTCAAGACCTTGCTTCTTTGGTCGTGCCATAATAGGTGTTTTTTTAGAGTAAATAGTTACTTTCTTTAGTTTTCTCCGAAATAACTCCGAGTTTTTCCGCATTAATCGGGGTTTCTTCCGAATTAATGGGAGTTTCTTCCGTATTAGCTATGGTTTCCTCCGAGGAAACCGTGGTTTTATCGGAAGAAACGTTATCAATCACTTCATTATTGATGTCGCACGTCAGTACTTCCATAGCACATTCCTGTGCCTGGTCAACGGTTAAGCCGTCGCGACGACGCTCCTCCCATTCCTTCTCGGCGGCTTCTACACGCTCATTGATAAAGGTCTCGTCATCTTTCTTCGGGCTATCAATATCCTTGAGTAACCTACGCAGATACATCGCGTAGAACGATAGTTCTCTTTGAACATTTTTTTTCATATCGTTATTATTATTGGTTTAACTTAACTCTTCTATGGCACGAAATATCTCGTAAGCCACTTGTGGCACCCATGCGTTGCCGTATGCTTTTATGGACTCTTTTCGCCATCGAGCGAAAGAAATGGTAAGGTGGTCCACATCAAAGGGAATCCCATCATCTCCTCCACAAACAGGGGATTGAGTTGGGAAGTCTTGCCACCTGTCTTGTGGGCTGTCTGCCCAGTGCGGCTGACTTCCAGCATACCGCTGAACGCGAGTGCCGTCAAACTCTGCCCCATCTGACTGCCGGGATTGTAGGTCTTCGTATATTTCGTGGCTTCTGACGCACAGGGTGTCGGAAGTAAGCCTTTTCGAGCGGCAAGTGCCAAGGTCGGACGTTCTGCTGCATTTGGCGACAGACTCTTGTTCACTCTTCCGCTGCCTCTGTCTATCGCTGTTGGCGTAGGCAACAATCCAGAGCCTGTCCCTTCTGTGCGGTGCTCCGACGGCACAAGCCGGTACAATAATCGGTTGGACGGCATATCCCATTCCTTCAAGGTCTGTGCAGATTTTGTCGAGGGTGTACCAGCTTTCCTCTCGGTATAGGTAATTCTCCTCGAATAAATCGTCTGTACGTCCCATCTTAGTTGTTTGACAGGACTCCACCATCGTCGTGAGTCCAGCAACGTTCTCACCAACGACCCAAGTGGGCTGTATCTGCCGTATCGCGCGTAGCATCTCCGGCCAGAGGTAGCGGTCATCGCCCGATCCCTTTCGGAGTCCAGCGACGGAAAAGGGCTGGCAGGGGAATCCTCCTGTGAGAACATCAACCTTTCCTCGCCATTTACAAAAGTCTGTTTTTGTGATGTCTTCATAACTTTCCGAGTCTGGATACCAGTAATCGAGCACCTTGCGAGGAAACTCCTGTATCTCGCAATGGAAGAGGTTCTGCCATCCCATCATGGAGGCGGCCACCTCCGCACCACCAATGCCGCTGAATAAACTGGCGTGATTCATAACTTATTCTTTAGGTATTATACCGAGTGCCTCGTTGATTTTTTTAACTCGTTCTCTTACTCTGCTTTCACGAAGTGATTGATCATAATAGGATAAGTCACACTCCATGATGAGACGCGAGATTTCTGGACGGGTGGCCTCGCTTTCCAAAATGCACTCTCGAAAGTCGGCTACACCGTGATTGAAATATATTTCGTAATAGTGGTCACCGACATGAGGATAATGATAGAAGTGGCCATCATCCTCCCACGTGACACGATGGTCGCGGAGGGCTTTGCAGTAATCGGCAGTATCCTTGTCGGTGGCCAGACGGAGATGCTCTTTATTACAAATTTGGTAGAAAAGGCCACAATCGCAGAACTGAGTATGGCTTATATCATCACAAATAGTCTCGGTTATAGTCAAGCGTCCAATAAACTCTTCTTTTGATGGCAGTACACCACCCCAAAAGAATATTGAACGATGCATAGAAGAACCGCTTGTCGAAACAACAAGTTGGTCTTTTTCAAACCACGGACCAAGGTAGATGTATAAACGGGAATCGCGGCCAAAAATAATGCCTGTCTTCTGATTGGCGTAATAACCTCGCACGTCGTCGTTCTGAGTAACCTCAAAAAACACTTCGCCTTGGAGAACGCCACAATCGAAAGCCCTAATCTCACAGAGGCGGCCATCAGAGTCAACCACACGGAAAGGTATGCCTTCCGCCTTGTATGTCTCGTAGCGTTTCTTTGAGAACTTCTCAATTTTTATAGCGCTGCTATTCTGTGCTTTCATATCATTCTCTTATTTCTGTTGTTCATCTTTTCTTATCAAGTGGAAGTCTGCCCACAGGTCGGCAAACTGCCGACCGCTGTAATCGGCTAACGCTTCGCTCTTATAGCAAAGGCGAGAGCCGACGTTCGCAATCGCATACAAGGGGGCGTTACCCGAGCTCGCAAAGGTGAAGGCCGCATATTCAGTGTCATAGCCGCCTGTTTTTATCAGTGCGTGGTTTTGCTTCCACTTGTCGTTCTTATCTGCCAACTCTTCCTCCGTCCACAAGCGATGCCAAGGATACCAACGCCACTCGTCCACTGTGAACTTCGGTTGCCATCCCTCGTTGAGTGCCGCCGTTATGATGCGGAGTTTTAAGTAGACAATCACGTCTACGATGGCCGTGTTGGAGATCAAGTCCTCGCGGTATTGGGAAAGTGGCTGCCATATCATGACGAAAGGATGTTCATCTCCCAACTCCCGACACGCATCCTCTAAGGTTTTAATGCGTTCCGTTACGGGGCGGTTTTTATCCACCTTTGCCGTTTCAAACTCTATGTTAGGGAACATTGTCCGCAACATTTCCTTTACGCTGTCGTCGCCCTTTACATAGGCGTTCACGATGGTTTCTTTCTTTATCTGCATAGTGCTGTTATTTTTTCGGTTGATGTTTTCTTTTATAATTATACATCTGTTTCTGTGGTAAGAGACAATTTCTCATTATACTCTTCGCGTGTATCTACCAAAGTGAACAACATCGACATCAAGACAAGCATCACAAGGTAGGCTACGACACTCGGCCATCGAGACTTGTCCTCGCTGTGCTTGTGTATGAAATAACCGCAGCAGACCATAAGCAAAACACTAATGACGATTGTCATAATGAAATGTTCTGTTGCAAGCATGGTGAAAAAGCCGTCAAAGGTGGACGGACTGGACGTGGCAAGAAATGTGTTCATAACTGTTCGGTGTTTAGAGTGTTAGACTTTTCGGGAGATGTAGAGCCTGCGGAGGTGCGGTCTATTGCAGCATACAACGACTCTTTGTCGTAAAGATAACCGTCAAAAGCCAGATACATCAGTTCTGGAGTCACCTCGTTGGAGGTTTCCAGTACAAAGACACGCTTGCCCATCTGCTTCATAAGGCCTGCTTCAACGTGTGACGAACGGTTACAGGGCAAAAGCAATATACAGATGTCGGCTGCTGACATGGCAGCGTAATGCTCCTTGAAACGCGACTCGGCCTCAGGGTCGTACAGCATCTGACGAAACTGCTTTGGGGTGAGAATATCATACTCGTATTCCGTATCGTACCCTAAACGGTCACTGACACCCTCCCATACGTTGCGGTCATTACGCCCACAAGGGTGACGGAAATCATAAACTTGATGGCCACGTTTGCGCAGCTCCTCCACCAAAACGGGTTGGTGGGGGTTGGCCCAGCTGCTTGAAATGTAAATCTTTGCCATAATCGCGTTTCTTTTATAACATTATTATTCAATCTTATCTATAC
Source organism: Bacteroidaceae bacterium (assembly GCA_963588695.1). Classification (GTDB taxonomy): domain Bacteria; phylum Bacteroidota; class Bacteroidia; order Bacteroidales; family Bacteroidaceae; genus Prevotella. The sequence continues at coordinate 5,332 of CAVAIX010000141.1, forward strand.
TGGAGGACAAACGCTGCTGCAGGATGTCTAAATGGGATGTCATGAAATACATAAGCTCTGACAGCCGATCCAGCAATTCCATATTACCAGCAGTCGTGAGAGTATCCTTGATACTTTGAAGGTCACCCTTCAGGTTTTTGATGCAACCGCGAACAGTATTCAATCGGTTTTTGTATAACTTCACATCATTACGATGGGAAAGCCAATAGGAATAGAGGGTCATAAACTTCTCATACTCCGTGGCATTGATGTCGCCAGACTCCATCAGCAGACGTAACTCGGGTGCAAACAGAGGTTCCTGCTTCCGACGCAGTTTCTCAACATCCTTCTGGAGTTGGTTAACCTCTTCCTTTAGGTTGCTGTTCTCGCTTTCGAGGTGGTCTACAAGGCCTTGAATATCCTTATAATACTCCTTGCGCTCTTCATCGTATTTCTTGAAATTCTCAATGAGCACATTCTTTTCATCGACGACCTTACGGAGACGTTTAATCTCCGTTGAGCCGACGAAAGAAGGTAGACCTTTGTTCGGGACATACACAGGAATTTCCTGCGTCGCCCGGGAGGAGCAGCGAGTCCGACTGTTATTCAGTACTTCTTTCATAGTCATCAAGAATGTTGCAGGGGTGTCCGGGTTCTACATCAATAAATTGACAGCACTTATTGCCGCATTAACGTCACTCTGACGCTGCGTTATCTCGTGTATCAAACTCTCTCTGGCAGCAGTGATGGTTCCCATCGGCTCACCTACCATGACCTTTTTCTCACCGTTAGGTCTTGTGACTGTCACAAACCCCTGGTACTTCAATA
>CAVAIX010000142.1:0-6094 GCA_963588695.1 Bacteroidaceae bacterium
CCGTCCACCATATCCTTGGAGTGGCCGTCTACTATCTTCACCGTCTCGCCTCCGTAGAGAAGCTGTGCACCGGTGACGAACCAAATCTCGAAATTGTCAAATGCTTTAATCATGATTGTTATTGTTAGTTTATGTCGTTGGTTAATTTTTAATTGAATTAGTGCTTTTTCTTCTGTCCGTAGTAGGCATTGGGGCCGTGTTTACGGCTGAAGTGCTTCTCTACGAGCAGTGGGTTCATCGTCGTGTCGGGGTTCACACTGAACGAGATGAACGCCATCTTGGCCACCTGTTCGGCCACCACGGCATGGTAGACTGCCTCGTCGGCATCCTTGCCCCAGGTGAACGGGCCGTGGTTTTTAACCAGTACGCCTGGTGTGTGTACGGGGTTGATATGGTCTTTCTTGAAGCGGTCGACGATGACGACACCCGTATTGTACTCATACGCTGCCATCATATCCTCCGTCATGGCATCCGTGCAGGGAATGCAGTCGTGGAAATAGTCTGCGTGGGTGGTGCCGATGTTGGGGATATCCTTGCCAGCCTGTGCCCATGCGGTGGCGTAGGTGGAGTGGGTATGAACCACGCCGCCCAGTTCTGGGAAGGCACGGTACAGCACCAGGTGTGTAGGTGTGTCGGAAGAAGGGTTTAGATCCCCTTCCACCACTTCCCCCGTTTCCAGGCTCACCACCACCATATCGCTGGCCTTCATGGTGTCGTAGCTTACACCAGAGGGCTTGATGACAACAAGACCTTTCTCTCGGTCGATACCGCTGACGTTGCCCCAGGTGAAGAGCACCAGATTGTGCTTCACAAGGTCGAGGTTCGCTTGGAACACTTTTTCCTTCAATTCTTCTAACATAGTCTCTGATTTTTAAGTTGTTTTTATTTCTATTTCAGGTTAAACAGGGGGTCTTCCTCGTAGGCCCTTCGATTGAAGCGGTAGAGAGCCGCTCCCCGTTTCGATGTGACCTTGTCGATGAGCGCGGTCTTCTCGATGAAGTCGATGTCCTTCGCGCGTTTGCGGAAGTTGCGCTTGTCGATTTCCTCCCCTAACACGGCCTCAAACACGCGTTGCAGTTGGGTCAGTGTGAAGAGGTCGGGTAGGAGACGGAAGCTCAGCGGTTCGTGGTTGATGCGTCGCCGTATCTGTGCGATAGCATTGCTGATCATCTGGTTGTGGTCGGAGTAGAGTTGAGGCAATGCCTTGAGGCTGACCCATTCCAGTCCGTGTTCCACGCGCAGCCGGTTGTCGTAGTCCACGACGTTGATTAGGGTGCAGTAGGCGATGGAGATGACCCGTTCGCCTGGGTCGCGGTCTATGCGGCCGAACGCTCCAACCTGTCTGATGTAGAGGTTTCTCATCCCAGTGAGTTCGAGGATGACCCTGTTTGCGGCATCCTCGATGTTCTCGTTGCTTCCAACGAATCCTCCATAGAGAGACCATTCGCCGCGTCCTGGATCCATCTGGCGTTTGCCGATCAGAACCTGCAGGTCTTTACCATCGAAGCCGAAGATGATGCAGTCGACGGAGACCAGAACCTTGGAGTATTCGTTGTAAAATTGCGTCATGGGTTGTTCTTTCCGTATGGTAGTTTACCAGAAGTAGGCATAGAAGGCGGCACAGAGTCCGATGACCACGAGTGTGCCAACGATGTCGAACCAGCCCCAGCTCTCACGGATGGACTTCTTGAAGTCAGAGGTGAAGGTGATGGCGGCCACCTGTTCCTTGCTCGGAGCTGGTGTGAAGCAGCTCACCACGACCATGAAGACGATGAGGAACACCAGCAGCCAGCACTCGAAGACGAGCCAGTTGGTCTGCCAGAACCAGGCAGTATGATCCCAGAATGCGCCGTCCATAGTTGCTTTTCCCGTATCGGTGATGACGTTAGTCACCAGTCGGAGCATACCGATGAGGAAACCGAAGATCATGGTGTATTCACCAGCCTTTGGCGTAATCTTCTTGAAGAAGATACCCATGGCGAAGACGGCCACCATGGCAGGAGCCAGCAGTGACTGGATGCCTTGGAGGTAGTTGTAGAGGGTGTCCATCTTCATCATGATGGGTAGCCATGCGAAGCCGAGAATGACGACAACGACGGTAGCCACACGACCTACGAAGACATAGTGAGCTTCGGACATACCCTTCTTAAGTGGTTTATAGAAGTCCTCGGTGAAGAGGGTGGCGCAGCTGTTGAAGAAGGCAGCTAAAGAGGCCACGAGTGCGCAGATGAAACCGATGGTCACGATACCCTTGATACCGGCAGGGAGTACGCTCTTCACCATGATGGCGAAGGCAGCGTCGGTCTGATCCATTTGTATGGCACCCTTCTGTGCTAATGCTGCAGCGATCATGCCCGGAATCAGAAACATGAAGCAGGGGAGCACCTTGAAGAAACCGGCGGCGATAGTGCCGCGGCGGGCGCGCTTCATCACTTCGGCATTGCTCTCTCCTGATACCTGTCCGAGCACACGCTGTACGATGTGTTGGTCTGTGCACCAGTACCAGAAACCGATGATGGTAGCTCCGAGGAAGACGACGAAGCCAGGATACTCCTGATACATGGAGTCGCCCTCTTCCCAGTGGAACATATGGGTGGTGCCGTAGCCGTTGTTGAGTTCGTTGCAGTAGTTCATCATGCTGGTCCAGCCTTCAGCGATGCTGCCGCCACCCAGTGTGGCGAGGCCGAGGAAGAGCACCAAGAACGAGCCGATGACGAGGATAGGGGTCTGTATGGTGGAGAGGGTCATCACGCCTTTCATGCCACCGAATACGGTGAAGATGGTGGTGAGGATGATGAGTCCGATGGCGCCCACCCAGAAGTTCAAGCCCCAGAGGTATTCGAAGAAGATACCACCGGTGAGGGCTGTCACGCTGACCTTCGTGAGGATGTAGGCCACGAGGGTGATGATAGAGAGCCACGACCCTGTGCGTTGGGTGTAGCGGAACTTGAGGAAGTCGGGCATGGTGATAATCTTTCCCATCTTGTTGATGAGCAACTGATAGAAAGGCACGAACAGCCATCCGAGGATGAGAATCATCCATCCTTGCATCTCCCAGTGTGCCATGCCGACACCACTCTTTGCACCCGTTCCGGCCAGACCAACGAGGTGTTCTGATCCGATGTTGGCAGCGAAGATAGCCATACCGATGACATACCACGGCTCACCTTTTCCGAAGAGGTAGGCCGAAGAGTCTTCACCCTTCTGCGCCCTTCTGTCTTTCACGATAGCATGCCACACGGCCCAGATTACGCCAATGACACCAATGAGGAGTACGGCCCAGTCCAGCCATACAAATTCTGTTGCATTCCAATTCATTTTTCGTTTCTGTGTTTTAGATTGTTATAGTCTTTCTTGTTATTTCTTCACGCTGAATTTGTAGGCCAGATGTGAATAGTAGGTCTCGCCTGGCTTGAGGGTGGCATCGGTCCAGTCTTTCACACCTTCAGTCACCTTCGTGGGCGAGTCGGGATATTTCTGGCTCTCGAAGCAGACACTGACGTGTTTGGGGTATTTGATGCCGTGTTTGCAAGCGATGCCCGTGCCTTGGAAGTTGCCCGTGTAGACCTGCATGCCAGGTTCGTTGGTGAACACCTCTAACAGGATGCCCGTCTTGGGGGAGTAGAGACTGGCGCACACGGTGTTGTCGTCACCCTTTCCGTCCTTGTAGGTATTCAGACACCAGTTGTGGTCGTAGCCTGTAGCGTTTTTGATTTGGTCAAAGGTGTAGTCTACCTTCTCTTCAATGGCTGTGGGGGTACGGAAGTCCATGGGTGTGCCCTCTACGTCTTTGATTTCGCCTGTTGGGATATAGAATTTATCAGCGGGAGTGAACTTGTCGGCATTGATATACATGACTTGGTCGAAGCCCTCCTTGGACGGGTCGCCGTTCAGGTTGAAATAGCTGTGGTTGGTCATGTTGACCACGGTCTCCTTGTCGGTAGTTGCACCGAATTCGATGTCGAGGGTGTTATCGGCTTTCACCGTATATTTGGCCGTGGCGGTCACGTTGCCAGGGAATCCGTTTTCACCGTCTTTGGCTTGGATGGTGAAGGTCACGGACGAGTCGTTTTGTTCGGTTACGTCGTAGACCTTGTTCAGCCAACCTGTATTGCCACCACCGTGCAGGCTGTTTGCCCCGTCGTTGGCTTTCAAACTGTATGTTGTGCCAGCGAGGGTCAGCTTGGCGTTCTTGATGCGGTTGGCATAGCGACCAACGGATGAGCCGTAGTCAGAGGGTGAGTTGACGGTGTCTGCATACTGTTGGATATTGTCGTAGCCGAGCACCACGTCGGTGGGGGTTCCGTTTCTGTCAGGTACGGAGATGGAAACGACGCGTCCGCCGTAGTTGGTGAGGCAGACTTCCATGCCGTTGTTGTTTTTCAGCACATAGAGTTTGACGGGTTTCTCTTGGATGAGGGTATCAAACTTGGTCGCGTCAAGTCCCGAAGCGGTCAGTGTGGTTTCCTGCTTGTTAGAGGAGCAGGCTGCGGTCAATAGTGCGGTAGCTCCGATGGCCAGCAGCGTTGAATGGAGTTTTTTCATAGTGAAATGCTTTTTAGTTTTTTAGTTACATTCTGATTTCTGCGTGCTAAGTTACGACTATTTTTTGAACTGACAAAGAAAAAAGATAGAAAAGTGTCGTTTTTACACTATTTTTAGAAATTCAAGCGATGTAAACAGAAAGTGGGTTTACAAAAGGCTATATATATATAAATAGGAGACAAACACCTGTGACGGGTGCTCGTCTCCTATTTGATTTAGTATGGGTGAGAGGGGGATTACTCGCCCTTCTCCATCTGTGCTTTCAGGTTGGCCAGCACATCGAGGTCGCCCAGCGTGGTGCTTGCAGCGATGTTCTCGATCTTCGGCGTGTCCTCCTTCTTGGTGGCGCGAGCCTTCTTGGTGGCTGCTCTCTTCTCCTCGCGCTGCGGATCTTCGAAGGTGCGGCTGTGGGAGAGGATGATGCGCTTAGAGTCCTTATTGAACTCGATGACCTTGAAGGGCAGTGTCTCGCCTAACACGGCCTGCGAGCCGTCTTCCTTGACGAGGTGCTTGGGTGTGGCGAAGCCTTCGATGTTCTCGTCCAGCTGTACCACAGCACCGCGCTCCATGAGTTCGGTAATCTTGCCCTCGTGGATGGAGCCAACGGGATATTTCTCTTCGAAAGCATCCCAGGGGTTGTCCTCCAACTGCTTGTGGCCGAGAGAGAGGCGACGGTTCTCCTTGTCGATGTCAAGCACGATGACATCGATGGGTGCGCCCACCTGTGTGAACTCTGCGGGGTGCTTCACCTTCTTAGTCCAAGAGAGGTCGCTGATATGGATGAGTCCGTCTACGCCTTCCTCCAGTTCGACGAAGATGCCGAAGTTGGTGAAGTTGCGCACCTTGGCTGTGTGCTTGCTGCCGACAGGATATTTGACTTCGATGGTTTCCCATGGGTCTTCCTTGAGCTGCTTGATGCCGAGCGACATCTTGCGCTCGTCGCGGTCGAGGGTGAGGATGACGGCTTCTACCTCGTCGCCTACCTTCAGGAATTCCTGAGCGGAACGCAAGTGCTGGCTCCACGACATTTCTGACACGTGGATGAGGCCTTCTACGCCTGGCTGTATCTCAACAAAAGCACCATAGTCAGCGATGACCACTACCTTGCCCTTCACGTGGTCGCCCACTTTGAGGTTGGCATCGAGTGCATCCCATGGGTGCGGTGTGAGCTGCTTCAAGCCGAGGGCGATGCGCTTCTTCTCGTCGTCGAAGTCGAGGATGACCACGTTGATCTTTTGGTCGAGTTCCACGACCTTATGCGGATCGTCTACGCGACCCCAAGAGAGGTCTGTGATATGGATGAGTCCGTCCACGCCACCGAGGTCGACAAACACGCCATAAGAGGTGATGTTCTTGACGGTACCCTCGAGGATCTGTCCTTTCTCGAGCTTGCTGATGATTTCTTTCTTCTGGGCTTCCAGTTCGGCCTCGATGAGTGCCTTGTGGGAAACCACTACGTTGCGGAATTCCTGGTTGATCTTGACCACCTTGAATTCCATGGTCTTGCCTACGAACTGGTCGTAGTCGCGTATGGGGTGAACGTCAATCT
>CAVAIX010000143.1:0-6093 GCA_963588695.1 Bacteroidaceae bacterium
CCGAGAGAAAAACCAAATTTATTTGAGTTTTTCCGAGGTGCAGCCTACCTTCGACAGAAGGTCAGAGGTACGAATAAGCGAGGGAATTGCCAAATTTATTTGAGCAATTCCGAGCGAGAGTACCTTCGGCCGAAGGCCAAAGGTAGTGCAAACCGAGAGAAAAAACCAAATTTTGGAGCAGCGAATGCAGAGAAATAGCCCAGTTCTACTTCATTACCTAAAAATCAGTTAGTAATAGTTAGTCACCAATTGCACAAGGAGTGTCGAGCTATGCTTGACACTCCTTCTTGCACCCATCATTCCCATTTCTCTCATCCCTTCCCATTCCTCCCATTAAGGAAACCCATCCCATGTTCCTCGCGCCAGCTGCGGCGGGCTTGCGACATCTGCTCCTTGATGCCACCATGTTCAAGGAAGTCGGCCTTGAACTTCTCCAGCAACCGCCGTAACAAGTAGTCGGTCTGGTGGATGAGCACCAGTGCAATATTGGCTATGGTGATGTCGTCACGCAAATGGCAGACGCGTATATAGTCGGCTGTATTCGAGTGTTCCTTGCACCAAACGCGAGCGTTCTGGCACTGTGGACTGTCCACGCTCCAAATCTGATGGCCGTGATTACGCAGATAGTCTTCATAGTCCTCCTGCAGCTCTTTGAGACTCGCCTTCGCCACGTTCACCAGTTTGATGCAGGCTTCCATAGAGGTCGTGCCAGTCTCGTTGCCCTCAGCGATGTTCTGTTTGCCCGAACGCGCTGCCTGTTTCATCTGGTCTACCGTTCGGTCTCCTATCTTCGGCAGGTAGTGTTCGATGAAGTAGGCGGTGATGTCGTAGATACACTCAGACTTCTGGAAAGCGATGAGCCGCTTGTAGTCGCCTTTTTGGGCAAGGAAGTTGCTGGGGATGGGCATTTCTTTGATGGTTTTGATGGGAGGAATGGGAATTATGGGAATTTATGGGAGCTGTCGCTCGCGACTGCAAAGATACGACAAAATAAGTCGCAGACCAAATTTCCAAGCAGAAATTCCATTCTTCCCATCATTCCCACAACTCCCATCATTCCCATAAAGAAATTATTTGCGCCCCATGAGGTCGTCGTTCGACACTTGTTTGTTGGTTTTCTTGACCGAGGCCTTGAGACTGCCGAAACGGAAGGAGAAACCGATTTGAGCATACCAGTTGGGCACGTCTTGACGACCGATGCCCACGTAGTCACCCTTGACGTAATGAGTGCTCTCGTCGTTGCGGTAATTGCCGCGCAGATAGACGGCGAGGCGGTCATCCTTGAGGAAGGCGCGTTGCAGCGAGACGGTGTACTGCTGCCAAGTGCGTTCGTAGCTGTAGAGCGTGGTCGGCGTGGAAAAGTCGATATAGGCAGACAGGATGAGCGTCAACTTGGCAGGGAGCTTCTGCGTCACCTGGTTGTAGGTATTGAACTGCCAGCGGTACATGGAGAGTCCCTGCGAGGCGTTGGCCTTGTCCATCCAGCGGACGGTGCTGTTGTTCGTGAACTTGGTGGTGGGCGTAATCTCCCACTGGATGTAAGGAGCGAGCTGGAAGTAGTTGTTCCGTCCCAGGTTGTCGTACGTTGAGATGAAACGGCCGTCCTCCACCCATTTCACGGCGGCGATGGCATCATCGCAGAAGCTGAAGGCCGCATTGAGACTGAAGCTCAGTTTGGGAGTCATAAGGTTGTAGCCTAACGTGATGTTGTGGGCCTTCGACGTGCCCAACTGCGGATTGCCGTAGCTGAGCGAGGTGGGCTTTTCGTTGCGGAACGGGTTGAGGTAGCTGATGCCCGGACGGGAGAGTCGCATGTTGTAGGCTAACTTCAACGAGTGTTGATCGTTGATGCGCCAGGTGGCACGCACGGAGGGCACGAGGTCGTTGAAGCGGCGACTGAAATCGTCTTGCGAGCCGTCGGGCCACGAGCCTTTCATGCGCGAGGTCTCGTAGCGCAGTCCGGCAGCGGTGGTCAGTCCGCTGAGGCGGTATTTGTATTCAGCATAGGCAGCCCCCACGTCGGTGGTGTGATCGAACTTCGTGGCAGGTGAGCGCAGTAGCACATCGTTGAGGTATTCGCGTCGCAGGTTGTCACTATTGTTCAGTCGCAGCACATACTTACCGCCTACGTCGAGCGAGTGGTGACTGTCAAAGGGGTGCTCGTAGTCAATCTGCAGGGTGTGTTCGTTGAAAGTGGTGCGGTTGTCTTTCCACTGCCTGTCGTAGTCACTATAGTTGATGCAGTCGGACAGGTCGATGAAGCCGTCGTTATGGGAACGTGTGGTGGAGTAGAGGTAGTCCACGGCAAGCGTCTCGCCCTTCCTGCGGAAGCTGTGCTGGTACGACAGCTGCAGGTCGATGTCGAAATAGCGGTAGTCCATGTCGCGGTCGTTCATGCGCACGGCATAGATGGCGTTGCCAGCAGCATCGTCCAACCGGCTGTAGCTGTTGCCCTCGCTCCTCACGTTATAGGCAAAGCCGCTGGCGGCGAGTGTAAGGAGGTTACAGGAGTCCAGTTCCAGACTGGCATCGATGCCGTACCATATATTGCGGCCAGGATTTCGGATCAGACTGGTGGCTTGGTAGCGGTTATCGTTGTCCGTGTATGTGTAGTCGACATTTTCGGTCTGCCGCCACTTCTGGAAGGCACAGCCGACGTAAGGGGCAACGGTCAGCTTGCCGCTCTGCCCCGTCAAGTAGAGCGTGCCGTTATAGGGATTGGTGGCGCGCCCGAAACCAGCAGCGGAGCTGAGCGTTCCCGTCAGTCCAGACAGTTGACTCTGCCGGTCCATCACAATGTTGAGGATGCCCACCAGTCCTTCGGCATCGTACTTCGCACCAGGCTCCGTGATGACCTCGATGCGCTTCACCATGCTGGCTGGGATGCCTTTGAATAGTTCCTTGGCATTGTTGGTAAAGGAACGGTCGGGACGACCGTTGCGGAAGATCTTGAAGTCGGTAGACCCCTTGACCTTGATGGTGCCGTCGGACTCGACGGTGACGAACGGCACCTTCTTGAGCATCTCCGTCAGCGGATTGGTCTTGGCCTCTGGGTCAGCCGTCACGTCGTAGCTGACGCGGTCGTCCTGGGTCTTCACCAGTTGGCGCTGGGCACTGACGGTCAGTTCGCCCAGTCCGATATTCTTGTAGATGTCGGCGGAGTCGCCAACAACGGCGGTAGAGTCGGTCTGTGCCTTCACTATCGGGCACAGGAGGAGCAGCAGGGCTGCCAATGTGTTTTTCTTCATTATCCTAAGATACCTATTATTATAAGAGTGTTTTTAGCTTTATTCTTCTTGCATTGTCAGTCTTCTCCAAGATAGGCAGCAGCCTGCAGCAGCATACCATCGAGGAAGGTGTCAGGCAGGGTCTTGCCGACAGTGGCACGCAGGTCGGCAAGGGTCTTCTTGCAGGTCTGTCGTTCCACGGTGGTCAGCAACTTACCGTAATCCTTGCAGAGTGTCACCATCTTGCCAGCAATGCCCACCTGCATCATCTTCCGGTCGGCGTCCTTGACGGCATCGAGAAAGGCTACGCGGAGCAGTCCAAACTGCGTCATGAACTCCACATCGTTGGTAATCTTCTGTTCCTCGTCGGACAGTTGTTCTGACTTGAGACGCTTTAATTGGCCTTCATCGTCATATTCTTCCACGACCAACGAATTGCCCGAGATAGTGGCGCGACGACTCCTGATGCTCTTTTCCGAAGTCTGGTCGAGGGGACGCAGACTCTTGAGGACATTAGGGTTCTTGCCGTAGATATGGTAGTAGTAGCAGTGAAAGTGTTTCCCTTCCTTGAACCACACGAAGAGGTAGGCATGGCGGCGGAGGGAGTCGGTCGGCTCCTTGAAGCAGGCACCATAGTAATAGTGGGATTTCTGAGTACCTAACAATATGGAATATTCGTTGTTTGGACCATAGACATACCGTGTTGAACTGCTGAGAATCAGCTTACCAGCATCGGGTTTCTTGACGAAGAAGGAATAGGCTCCTTCCTGTTCGCTAAGGATGGCCTGTTCCAATTGGCTGACGAGGGACTCGTGGCGGACGGGAATTTGGAACTCCGTGAACTTACAATAGGTCGTAGGATAGTCGGGACGATCCTGATAGTCGGAATGTGACAGCAGGGTGACGACCGAGTTTTTTATGACCTCCTGATAAGCCTTTTGGAACGTTTCCTGTGCCTGGAGGTTGACGGTGGCCAGCAAGGCGGCCATGGTTATGATCATCTGTTTCATAGTATTGTTATTGCTTTATTGTTCGACATATTCTTCGTCATCGGTATCAAGGGCATCCATGGCCTGGAGGAACTCCGACTGGGCATCACCGAAAGCTGTTTCCTGCTGTATCTGCATGGCTTGGAGCAGACGATCGACCTGACGGATGGCCTCTTCCAGGTCTTTCTGGCTGATTTCAAAGTCGGAGGTTTCCGTTGCTTCCGTTGCCTTTTCAGCTGTTGCCTCGGCAAGATAGACCTTCGGAGGCGGCGGCATACTGCGCAGACGGCGCACCTTCCGTTTCACGGGCTTCACGGGAGGAACGACCGTGCTGTCAGCAGGGACTTTCCTGTCTACGGCCACGGTGTCGGCGACGGTTTCGCTGACAGGCTGCGTAACCTGTGCTAACGGCGCGGCATCTTCGGAGGGATGATGCCAGAGCGTCAGCGCACCCAGCAGCAACACGGCAGCCGAGGCGGCGGCAACAGCCGTCCAGCGCAACGCGATTCGGCGGGGCTTTCGCGTCTCAACAGCGGTGGTCTGTTCTGCATCAAACATACGGAACATCTCGCCGTAAGCCTGCCAGTCAGCGACAGGAATATCCTTGGGACGGTCGTCATCGGTGGCAGTACGGAAGAAGTTGGATAACTGAGTTTCTTCCTCTACGGTTGTCGCACCGTCCATAAAGCGTGCGAGCAGGTCGATGAGTTGTGGGGTTGTCATTGTCGATTCCTTTCTTTAATATCGTTGAACAGTTTTCGGCGTGCTGCCGAGAGTATGGTGGCCACGGAGGCTTCGCCGATTCCTAACAGGGCTGCTATCTCGGCATTGGAGCGTCGCTCGGTCTGGCGGAGCTGAAGCACCTGTATCTCGCGTGGCGGTAGTTGTTCAATGCGGCGGCGGAGCCATTGCTCGTCCTCATGCCATTGCAGTTGGCTGTCTGGCGTGTCTGTGACGGGAAGGTCGATGGAGGCTGCCGTCGCACCGCTGTCGATGCGGACGGAGGGTCGCCGTCGCCGTTGTTGGTCGATGGCTGCATGGCGCGCCACAACAACAGCTAACCGAACAGCATGCGTGGCATCGCGGAGCGTGTCGTGCACTGCCCAAAGGCGCAGCATCGTCTCGCTCGCCGCATCATCGGCATCGGCACTGTCGGACAGCACCCGATTGGCAGCCTGCCAAGCCTGCTGGCGCAACTGGCGCGCCACGTGTTCAAACTGTTGTTGGTTCACCTTGCAGTTTCCTTTCCAGTCTTATGGGTCTGTTCTTTAGGGGTTGGCCACTACACCATTCGGGGCGCGTTTCGTTCCCGTCCGCTGCCAGCTGTTGTTGTTCTGTATGGTATTGGCGGTCAGTCCGTCGTCGTTGATACTGCCCGAACCGTGGACGCTCTTGGAGTAGTAGACAGCCTTGCCCGAGACGCGGATACTGCCTGAGCCTGCCACACTACATATCAGTTGCGCATTACAGTCCACATGTGCCCGTACCTCGCCAGAACCAGCTACTGAAAGACTGGCGGTGACGGCGGTGAACTGGTCTGCGGTAATCTCGCCTGAACCTGCCACATTGATACTGGCCGTGGTGAGTTTCACTGTTCCTAATTGCATCTCGCCCGAGCCGGCGACGTTCAGCACGATAGACGACTGCTCCAGCTGGTTGATCTTCATCGAAGCACTACCCGTCAGGTTGATGACCTCGACGGAGGGCGAAGTGACATAGATGGTGACATCGCCACCGTCCGAACTGCTATAATAGATGCCACCGATCTTAGTGGTCTTATAACCGACGTGGAGCTGCTTACCCGTCTGGTAGATATTGAGTTTGTCGATTTCCTTCTGGTCACCCACCATGCGTACGCTGTAGCCGTCGCCCTGTGT
>CAVAIX010000144.1:0-6092 GCA_963588695.1 Bacteroidaceae bacterium
GAGCGGTGCGCTGGGCAACCATTCCTCACCACGGATGACATGAGAGATGTCCATCAGATGATCGTCCACGATATTGGCCAAATGATAGGTAGGCAGTTCGTCGGCACTTTTGTAGAGCACCTTGTCGTCCACGATGTCGCTCTTGACGTGCACCTCTCCGCGAATCATATCATTGACTAGAATATCCAGTCCAGGTTCTACCTTAAAGCGCACCACATACTGCGCGCCAGTGGCCATCAGTTTCTCCACCTCTGCAGCAGGCAGCGTCAGCGAGTTGCGCATCTGCTGTCGGGTATGGCAGTCGTACTGAAAGTTTTGTATCTCGGCACGCTTGGCCTCCAACTCCTGTGGGGTATCAAAGGCGATGTAGGCGCAACCTGCGTCCAGCAGCTGCTTCACATATTTCTTATAGATGTCGCGGCGTTCACTCTGACGGTACGGTCCCTTGTTGCCACCAAACGAGACACCCTCATCAAACTGGATGCCCAACCACTTGAACGACTCCAGGATATATTCTTCTGCACCTGGTACGAAACGACTGGAGTCGGTGTCCTCTATACGGAACACCAGTTGGCCGCCATGCTGACGGGCAAAGAGGTAATTATACAGGGCTGTACGCACCCCACCGATGTGAAGTGCTCCTGTGGGACTCGGGGCAAAACGCACCCTCACTTTTCTTTCAGTCATCTTGCAAATAAACTTAGAAACGGATTAAAACGCTGCAAAAGTACACATTTTTTTTCATAAAATCATGTTTTTTCACGGTAAAACCACATACTTTCCATTTTTTGTCGTACCTTTGCCAGCGAAATTAGGAAGATTGAACCACATCAACACATTGTTTTTGCCTGTGAAAGAGAACAACAACTGGCGTAGCTTGATGATTTGCGCCGCTCTCGTCGCCGTCTCCGTGCTGCTGATTGTCTGGGCCATTCCCCACGACAGTCGCAACCATTTCTATGCCGAGCAAGGCAAGCCTTGGAAGTACGCCGACTTCACAGCTCCTTTCGATTTCCCCGTCTACAAGTCGGACGCGGCCATCAATGCTGAAAAAGACAGTTTGATGAAGGGCTATGAGCCTTACTACAAATATGACCAAGACGCTGAGATTCGCATGATACGCAAGCTGCGCACGGACTATGCCGATGGCATTCCGGGACTGGGCACAGCGTATGTCGACCGGATTGCCAGCAGTCTCCATGAGCTATACCGGCAGGGCATTATGGCTGCGCCCGAATATTCTGAACTGCGGAAAGACACCGCTGCCATGATACGCGTGGTCAGCGGAAAGGTGGCAGCCAGCATCGCGGTGTCGGAAATCTACTCGACAAAGACGGCCTACGAACAAATCTTCCGAGACGAACAACTCGCCCTCCAGCGCCCTGTCCTTCAGAAATGCGACCTAAACAACTACATCACGCCCAACTTGGTGTTCGACCGAGAACGGAGTGAGGCCAGCAAGAGTGACATCCTGTCGAGCATAGCCTTGGCCAGTGGCGTGGTGCAGAAGGGGCAGAAGGTGATAGGACGTGGTGAAATCGTGACGGAGAAAGCCTATCGCATCATCGAGTCGTACATGAAAGAGAACGAGCGACTGCAGCAGGACAGCACACAGAACCAGTTAGCACTGCTCGGACAGATTGTCTATGTAGCCCTTTTCATGGTGACCTTTACGGTCTACCTCTTTCTCTTCCGCCACGACTATTTGGAGAAGCCGCGCAGCAGTATCATGCTCTACGTGCTGACAGTGGCATTTTGCCTGCTCACTGCCCTGTTCGTGCGCAACACCTTCATCCATGTGTATCTCCTGCCTTACGCCATCGTACCCATTTTCGTCCGCGTGTTTCTCGACTCGCGCACAGCCTTTATGGCACACGTCACGATGGTACTCATCTGTGCCATCATGCTGACCCACCCCTTCGAGTTCATCGCAGTAGAGACCGTGGCAGGACTGGCCGCCATCTGTTCCCTGCGCGAGATGACCCAACGCTCCCAGCTCTTCAAGACAGCCATCATCGCCACCGCAGCGGCCATGGCCGCCAACCTGGCCTTTGACTGGATGCGCAGTGGCTCGCTGACACAGATTGATTATAGCACATACAACTACTTGATGATTAACGGTGTGGCCTTGCTCTTCGCCTATCCATTGCTTTATCTGATAGAAAAGATATTCGGCTTCACCAGCGACATCACCCTCATTGAGCTTTCCAACACCAACAACGACGTGCTACGCCGCATGAGTGAGGTTGCTCCAGGCACATTCAACCACTCCATCCAAGTGGCCAACTTAGCGGGTGAGATTGCCAATAAGATTGGAGCCAATGCCACACTGGTGCGCACAGGAGCCCTCTACCACGACATCGGGAAACTGACAAACCCCATCTATTTCACCGAGAACCAGACGGGCGTGAATCCCCACGAAATGATAGACGACATCAAAAGTGCACAGATCATCATCAGCCACGTGACAGAAGGACAGAAGATGGCCGACCGCTACAATCTGCCCAAGCCCATCCGTGACTTCATCTCGACCCACCACGGACAGGGGAAAGCGAAATACTTCTACATCCACTACAAGAACGAACACCCCGACGAACCCGTCGATGACCTATTATTCACCTACCCTGGACCCAACCCGTTCACCCGGGAACAGGCCATTCTGATGATGGCCGACTCCGTCGAGGCCGCTTCGCGGTCACTCTCCGACTATACGGAGCAGAATATCCGCGACTTGGTCAACCATATCGTTGACACGCAAGTGAGCGAGGGCTTCTTCCGCGAGTGCCCCATCACCTTCCGCGACATTCAGTATGCCAAGACCATCCTCATCGACAAGTTGAAGACCATCTATCATACACGCATCAATTATCCGACGGAGAAAAAAGAAGTAAAAGAAGTAAAAGAGACAAAATAATTTTTGCAGAAACACACAAGAACAAGAAATGAAAAAACTTTTTAGTACCTGCGTTGTTTTCATGATAACAACCTTTGTTGCGCATGCCGGAGGCCTGCTGACCAACACCAACCAACACGCGGCCTTCAATCGTATGATGAGCCGCGAGGCATCCATCGGCATTGACGGCGTGTATTACAATCCTGCCGGTGTGGCATTCATGGCCGACGGCCATCACTTGGCTCTCAACTGGCAGTTAGCCTTCCAGACACGCACCATCGAGAACGACTATGCACTGTTCACCAACAATGTGAACAATCCCACCACACCGCGCACCTTCAAGGGCAACGCCTTCGCACCGGTTATTCCCTCGTTTCAGTATGCTTACAACAAGAACCGCTGGTCGTTTCAGGCCAATTTCGCACTGACAGGCGGCGGCGGCAAGTGTACCTTCGACAACGGACTGGGCTCCTTTGAGAAAATTGTGGCCGAGACGGCTCTTGGAGCTTGCCAACTGGCCAGTGGTATTGACCAGGTGGCTGCAGCATACGGGGTGCCTGCCATATTCTCCTCCGACCAGTATTTCGGAAAGGACGGGAAATACAGCTACAACAGCTATATGAATGGACGACAGTATTACTTCGGTTTGTCGGCAGGGGCAGCCTACCGTGTGAGCGATTATTTCAGTGCATTCGCTGGCGTACGCGGTGTCTACGCCACCTGTAACTACTATGGCTATGTGCGTGACATTCAGGTGGGCAAGATTCCGCTCTATCAGGTGCTGGACATCACCAAACCCGAATCAGCCAACATCGAACTGAGTTGTGACCAGAGCGGACTGGGCTTCACGCCCATCCTTGCCGTTGACTACAAGACGGGACGCTGGAATTTCTCGGCCAAGTATGAGTTCAAGACCCGCATCCGTCTGAAAAACAAGTCAGTGAACCAAGCACCAAGCATCGGTAACCTGTCCAACAACCAGAAAGATGCCTATGTACGCGCAGGTTTATCGGAGCAGACGGCCAGTGCCATTCTAAGCGACGGGAATATCACGAATGCCATGGGACAACTCAAGATGCAGTTTGACCAAAAACTGACATCTGCCATTGGTGAATATGCTGACGGCAAGAAGATTGCAGCCGACATCCCAGCGTATCTGACGCTCGGTGCTGGCTACAAACCCATCGATGCCCTGCGCATCAACGTGGGTTTCCACTGGTTCGACGACAAGCACGCCACATCATATAACGATCGCCAGAAACTTTTGGATCGCGGTACCATCGAATGGAACGCTGGTGCGGAGTACGATATCTGCAAGAAGCTGACCGTGAGCGCCGGTTGGCAGTCCACCAACTACGGACTGTCCGACAAGTATATGGAAGACCGTTCCTTCGTGGTCAATTCCAATTCCTTGGGATGTGGTGCCGTGGTACATTTCACTGACAGGATGCATCTCAACGTGGCTTACTTCCACACCTTCTATCAGCACAAGAAGACAGAGAATGCAGGCATCACCTCCGACTACACCTATGCCTCAGACTACACCCGCAACAACAACGTGTTTGCACTGGGACTTGACTTGGACTTTTGATGACGATACCGCTTGCTATTGCGGATCGACATCGTAATAGACCACAAGCGACACATAGCGTTTATCGGCCAGTGTCTGCTGCCGGACATGCAGCAGACACTGCCGCACACGCGACAGGTCAATGCCTGGTTCGAGTTTCAGAACGAGTTTGCGAATATTCTGCGACTTCACCTTCGCCACAGTGGGTTTATCGGGACCGAGAACACGACTACCAAACAACTGGCGTAGCCGTGCACCCATCTCCACCGCGGCGGTTTCGACCGTGCCGTCATGGCGATGCTTCAGAAAAACATAGACCAGACGGGTAAAGGGAGGATAGTGAAACGCCTGACGCTCACTGGTCTGACTGCGATAAAACGCCTGATAGTCGTGGCGCACTACCTGTCCGATGACAGGCATATCTCCATTTTTCGTTTGTAGGATGACTCGTCCCTGATGACCTTTCCGACCAGCGCGTCCTGCCACCTGTGACATCATCGTAAAAGCCTGCTCGTAGGCACGAAAGTCGGGATAGTTGAGCATAGAGTCGGCATTCAAAATACCCACCACACTCACCTTGTCGAAGTCGAGTCCCTTCGTCACCATCTGTGTCCCGATGAGGATATTGGTGCGTCCAGCACCGAAATCATTGATGATGCGCTCGTACGCATTGTGCGTGCGCGTGGTGTCCAGATCCATGCGCACCACTTTCGCATCGGGAAAGAGGTCACGTATCTGTTCCTCTATCTTCTCGGTACCGAGACCGCGCGGGCGCAAGTTTTTCGACTCGCAACACGGACATTCGTCAGGAATCTGGTAGGTATAACCGCAATAGTGGCACGTCAACTGGTTGGTCTGGCGGTGCAGGGTTAGCGACACGTCGCAGTGCTGACACCGGGGCACCCATCCGCACTGGTTACACTCCACCATCGGGGCAAAGCCGCGACGGTTCTGGAAGAGTATCGCCTGCTCTCCGTGCTGGAGTGCTTCACGTATACTCGAGAGCAGAAGGGGTGAGAAAGGACCGTTCATCTCCTTGCGGTGTTGCAAGAGTGCTACATCGACTACCTCTATATGAGGCAGTTGCATACCTCGGAAACGTTCCGACAACGTGACGAGACCATACTTTCCAGTCTGCGTATTGTGATAGGTTTCTATGGAAGGGGTGGCGGTGCCCAACACGGTCTTTGCACCTGTCATCTGCGCCAACATAATGGCTGCCGAACGGGCATGATAGCGTGGAGCCGGATCCTGTTGTTTATAGGAGGCTTCATGTTCCTCGTCGACAATGACCAGTCCCAGTCGCTGGAAGGGCAGGAACACGGCCGAACGAGCACCGAGGATGATGTCGTAGGGATGTGAAGATAGTTGTTTCTGCCATATCTCCACTCGCTCATCATCCGAATACCGGGAGTGATAGATGCCCAAGCGGTCGCCGAACACACGTTGCAGACGCTGCATCATCTGTACCGTCAGTGCAATTTCAGGCAAGAGATAGAGCACCTGTTGCTGTTGTTCCAACGCACGACGTATCAGGTGGATATAGATTTCGGTCTTTCCACTACCCGTCACACCGTGGAGCAGGGTGACGGAATGTCCCATCATCTGCTTCAGCAGACTATTATAGGC
>CAVAIX010000145.1:0-6040 GCA_963588695.1 Bacteroidaceae bacterium
AGCCCGGCATGAGTACGTCCTTGTACTGTTCGCTCTTAGCCAAGAGTTCGTCGAAGAGTATCTTCACACCGTCAGCCAGTTCCTTGAGTTGGTGGCGGGTAAACAATTTCAAGTCCAGCAACACTTGGTCGTTGCGCGAGCGTCCCGAGTGGATTTTCTTGCCCGTGTCGCCTAATTTCCGTGTCAGCATGAGTTCCACCTGTGAGTGTACATCTTCCACGTCGTCCTCTATCTTGAATTCGCCCCGTTGGCAAACGTCGTAGATGTGTTTGAGTTCGGCCAGCAACTGTCGCAACTCGTCGGCCTCCAACAGTCCGATGTGCTCCAGCATTGTGATGTGTGCCATAGAGCCCATCACGTCGTATGGAGCCAGGTAGAGATCCATTTCGCGGTCGCGCCCGACGGTGAACCGCTCTATTTCGTCGTTCACCTCAAAGTTCTTCTCCCAAAGTTTATTCATCTGTTGTTTGTGTTTGTTGTAAATCCGTGAAGCCAGAGTGTTTAAAGCGTGTAGGGCACCTGTGCCAGTGCCGCCCCCACTTTCTCCACACCGTCCTGCAGCGGTTTGCTTATCAAGCCTTTCAACATAAAGGGAATGTCGGCCTTGACGGTGACGCGTATCTTGCTCTCCTGGTCGCTGACGGGGAGCATCTGTACCCAGAGGTTGAAGGGCACGGGCGACTGTTCCGCCTCCAGCTTGACGCACTTGTTCTCCTCGCGCTCGACAATGCGCAGTTTCAGCATCCCTACGGGGGCTACGCTGACCTGCACGCTGTCCTGGTCAAACTGAAAATCTTTCAGCTTGTCCTCGGGTACACGGTCTCTGATTCGTTCCAGATTCGACAGGTCGCTGATGGTGCGGTAGACGTTCTCCACTGGATAGGGGACGGGATAGACGCTGCTTTCAAACTTCGTCATGCTCTCCACGCTGCTGGGTCCTTACGCCATTCGTTCAACACCTCCACGTCTTCGGCCTTGATGTATCCCGTCTCGGCGGCCTGTTCAAGCACAGCGGCATAGTCGCTCAGGGTCACCAAGCGAACGCCGGCCTCCTTGAAGGCCTGTTCGGCCACGGGGAAGCCGTAGGTGAACGAGGCCACCATGCCAATCACTTCGCAGCCGTACTGGCGCAGTGCCTCCACGGCTTTCAGACTGCTTCCGCCGGTGGAAATAAGGTCTTCCACGACGACGACCTTAGCACCCTTTGCCACACGTCCCTCCACCTGGTTTCCCATACCGTGGTCTTTCGGTTTCGGGCGCACATAGGCATAGGGCAAACCTAATTCGTCGGCCACGAGGGCGCCTTGGGCAATGGCTCCTGTAGCCACTCCCGCTACGGCCTCGGCCTCGGGGAAGTTTTGCTGGATGGCGTGGCAGAGCTCGAGTTTCACGAACGAGCGCACGTCGGGATACGACAGCGTCTGTCGGTTGTCAGTATAGATGGGCGATTTCCAACCGGAAGCCCAGGTGAAGGGCTCGTTGGGTTGCAGCTTGATGGCCTGGATGTCCATCAACTTTTTTGCAAACTGTTTTTTAATAGTGTCCATAGTTTTATTTTGTTGTTTTCATATTCAAAATTTTCACTCGCTCGGCAGAGAAAAATTTTTCTCTCGGCAGCGCGTAAAAAACGGGAGGGTTACTTGCCGTCGTCAGCCAGTGTGAAATCCAATTGTCGTTTCTCGATATTGGCGCGCGCCACTTGGATGCGGATGGGGTCTCCTAACTGGTATTTATGGTGGTGTCGACGACCTACGAGGCAATAGTTCTTCTCGTCGAAGTCGTAGTAGTCGTCATCGAGGTCGCGCATGGGCACCAACCCCTCGCAGTGGTTCTCGTCAATCTCGCAGTAGATACCATAGGACTGGATGCCGCTGATGTGCGCGTCGTAACACTCACCGAGCTTGTCGGCCATGAACTCCACCATCTTGTACTTGATGGAGTCGCGCTCCGCCTGCTGCGCCACCAGTTCCATGTCGGAGCAGTGTTCGCACAGTTCCTCGCATTTGTCCTGGTTGACGCTATGGCCACCGTTCTGATAGCGCGTCAGCAGTCGGTGGACGATGGTGTCGGGGTAGCGCCGGATGGGCGAGGTGAAGTGGGTGTAGTAATCGAAGGCCAGTCCGTAGTGGCCGATGTTGTGGGTGGAATACTTGGCCTTCATCATGGAGCGCAGTGCCACTATCTCGATCAGGTTCTGCTCTCGCTTGCCTTGACACTCTTCCATCAGCGTGTTCAGACTGCGCGATACGGCGCCCTTCGTGCCAGCGGTCTTCATCTTGTAGCCAAACTTGGACACAAAACTGCGCAGGGCTTCCAACTTGGTGGGGTCGGGCTGGTCGTGTACACGGTAGGGCAGCGTCTTGGCCTTGCCGTTTTTCTTCACCTTGCCCACACTCTCGGCCACCCATTTGTTGGCCAGGAGCATGAACTCCTCCACCAGTTGCGTGGCGAGGTTCGATTTCTTGAAATAAGCGCGTGTAGGCTTGCCCGAGGGGTCGATATCGAAATGCAGTTCTTCGCGGTCGAAGCGCACTGCCCCACCCTTGAACCTGCGCTCACGCAGCGTCTGTGCTAAGCGGCTCAGCGTGGTGAGCATCTCGGCGTTCTCAAGGGTCTTCGTGAGTGAGGGCTTGGCAGCGCACTGCTGCAGGATGTCGAACACCTCCTCATAGGCGTAGCGCCGCTTGCTTCGGATGACGGTGTGGGCGATGTGGAACTTCTTGACATTGGCCTCGTTGTCCATCTCGAAGATGGCCGAATAGGCCAGCTTCTCCTCGTCGGGGCGGAGCGAACAGATGAAGTTACACAGGCGTTCGGGCAACATGGGGATGGTGCGGTCAACGAGATAGATACTCGTGGCGCGCTTGACAGCTTCCTTGTCGATGATAGAGCCTTCGGTCACATAGTGCGACACGTCGGCGATGTGGACACCCACCTCCCACAGTCCGTCCTTCGTCTTGCGGATGGAGAGTGCGTCGTCAAAGTCTTTCGCGTCCTTGGGGTCGATGGTGCAGGTGAATACGCTACGGAAATCCTCGCGCCGCTTGATCTCTTCGGGCGTAATGCCTGCATCAATCTTTTCTGCGGCCTCCTCCACAGCCTTCGGATATTTGTAGGGTAGCCCGTACTGTGCCAGTATGGCGTGCATCTCCACGTTGTTATCGCCCTCCTGTCCGAGCACGTCAATGACCTCGCCCACCATGTTCTTCGATTCCTTCGACGGCCACTGCGTGATCTTCACCACGGCCTTGTCGCCGTCCTTGCCGCCCTTCAACTTCTTCTTCGGCACAAGGATGTCGTGAACAAAGATATTGCCTTCGGTCACGAGGAAGGCGAAGTCTTTCTCCACCCTCAGTCGCCCCACTGCCTGATCGCGCTTGTGTGCTAATATCTCCACCACCATGGCCTCCTTGATATGGTGTGCGCGGCGCGCCATATAGGCCACCTTCACGCGGTCACCATTCAACGCGAACATCGAGTTGCGCTCGCTGACGAACACGGGTGTGCCACCGCCATCGGGCTGAAACGAGTTCTTTCCGTTGGCTTTGCGCACGAAAGTGCCCTCCTGCACCTGCGTCTTCAGGTTGAGGCGATAGCTGTTGTCCGAAACTTTTGAGAGATAGTCGTCCCACGCCATTTCCTCCATCGTGTCGATGGCCGTCATCTTGGCCGGATGGGTCACCAGTCGCAGTGCCCGGAATATTTGTTTGAGCGAGAACGTCTCGCCGGGGTTCTCTTGAAATAGGGTACGAAGCCGCTCCACAAGTTGCTTCTTCACGGTGCGTTTTCCGCCGTTTTTCTTTGCCATAACTATCGTTCTTTTGTAAATCTTGCCGCAAAGATAGCAAAAATCTCGCACATTGCGCCCATCCTGCCCGTTATTTTTACGTTAAATGTGCTTTCAGCGCAGCAGGAAATCAGCGAACTCTTCCGTCTGTCCCTCACCGAGGGATTTCATTCAACTCTATGACGATTTCATCCACGATATACAGGTCGCTCATCAGATAAAGCAACGAGCGGTCGTCGTGTAGCAGTTCGTTGGTTTTGCTCTTCTGAAATATGTCGAAGGCACGCTCCGGCGATATGTCCAAACGTTTTGCCAACTGAAAGCATATCCTTCCTATTTTCATCCAAAGTTGCGAGTCTCTTAACATAATGTCCTCTCCTTCTTTGCCAAATCGTTCAAAGGTTCTGCTTTTATGAAATGCAAACTCTTGTCAAGTATCTCTTGCGAGATTATGCAAATCTGGTTGTTGGGCTGATGTTCCGACAATCTCTTAAGGGCATATTCCATAGAGATGTCACCGTTTAGTTTCTTGCCCTGCCTGCTTTTCACTATGAAATCCAACCATTCCTCATTGTATGCTGTAAATGTTTTGCAACGGGCATATTCACTGACATAGTCAACGTTCAGCTCGTAGATGTTAAGCCATTGAGGCAGCCCCAAATTGACAACTCTTGTAGCCCAACTTACGGCTTGTTCCCGAAAGTCTGTAACGTAGAATCCTTTGCCGAAGTCGAGGTTGTCCCGTCCGATATGGCACAATGGGGAGGCCACTATGTTGGTTGCACCATGATAAACTTTGTGCATCATCTTACCCGTTTATTACCTTTTTGGTTTATTGTAGCGAGACGTTCCCTTCTAAGCGATGTAGAGCTTGCCGTAGAGCTTCCACCACATATTCTTTACTTTGTGTATGCAGGGCATCGAGTCTTGTGGTCAGCCCATGTGTCAGCCCCACCTTTTTCATTCGCTTATACATTTCCAGCCTGCTGCATCCTTCCGCCTGCGCAGTCAAGTCCACACACATAGCGGCAAAAGCCAATGTCTGCTGAGTGTCTGCCGTATTCATAATTCCCTGCTTTTAAGTGAAACACGCCGCAAAGTTAGCAAAAATCTCGCACAATGCTTCCATCGTTCCAGTTATTTTTACGTTAAATTCGCTCAGCCTCATGAGGCATATACCTTAATCGGCTTTGTTTTTTGATATGATTTTTATCAACGTATAGTCAAAGCTTGCGCCATCAGCAGGCGGATTGGCATAAATGGTTTTCGTGACTAAAAGCTCATACTCATAGCCTTTCTCGTACGTAAATCCATTTAAATCCCAGAAGTCGCATGGTTCCCACGAACTTTGTCCTTTTTCCTTTACCAACAGACATTCGTGTGGCGTGCCTTGAGATCCATTAACTTGTCCTGTTGTCGCAGAAACATACAATGTGACTGTTTGCTGCTTGTCGGTAGGTTCATCATCGTTCAAGCAACTTGTCAGAACCATAAATACACTGAGCAGGACGAATGCGATACTGAGTTTTGTTTTTTGAATGCTTATAAGTTGAAATTTAAGTGAAACTGATTGTTGTTGGTGCAAAGTTAACCAAAATCTCGCACATTGCACCCATCCTGCCCGTTATTTTACGTTAAATGTGCTTGTTTCAATCACGGGAATACCACGACAGTGCCACGATAGGCAAGCCACTTTTACCAGACAAGGTAATTAGGCTGGTCAAACGGCTACTCCCGTGCGCATCACTTCGCGGTAAATAAGCGAGTCCTCGCCGCTCTCCAAGAGGATGGGTTCGATGTAGAGGCTGACCTTATCAACGTCGTGATTGAGTCTGGTTGAGGTATCCCACCATGTACCTTCTTCTATCTTTGGCACGATGACGGCCACGTCGATATCGCTCCATTCGTTGGGGCAGTCCTTGGCATAGGAACCGAACATCATAACCTTCGTCGCCGGGTCGAGGTGTGGGGCGATGACTTCCTTGTAGCGGCGCACCAACTCCAAGGCGAACTCCTTGGGGAGAATGCCCTGTACGGTGAGAGGGGTGAAGTTCACCGGATCGATAACTTCTCCTTTAGTCTTTCGAGTATCCATGCGTGCATCTGTTTGGTGGTTTTCAATATTTCGTCGGTCGTCTCGCGGTTGAGCGTACGAGCCATTTCATCCTTGAATTCTTGATAGCGAGCCTCAATGTTCATCGGCTTGATGCGCCCGAGGAACGATAGTTGTTCCTGACTCATCTTCGTGTATAG
>CAVAIX010000146.1:0-5946 GCA_963588695.1 Bacteroidaceae bacterium
GATGTATATGATGGGATACCCTCTCCTCAACTGGCGGGAACTGCATATAATCACCATATATGGTCGTCAAATAGCTGTCATACTCCTTCAGACAACTATACTGTCCGCCTTCAAATTCAAGGGTTATTTGTTGCTCAAAGATGTTTTTTTGCATAATCTCTTTCTCTCCATATGGACTAAAAAGACATCCCATATTATAGTCGTGAAGAGTTCCGATTTTATTGACTCTCTTTCTGATTCTACGATGAAGAGCAGAATAAGGAATAAAACAACAAACGGTCTTTGCCAAACACATAATCAAGTTCTTGAGAAGCCCCCTCCGCGAGTCCCATTTCATGGCCTTAAGCATGAAAATATTCCAAATGTAGTGCTGGCTTTTCAGTAGTTTTATGGCCTCATGCCGATTTACTGGTATCTTGTCAACAGGGAAAACATCGATGGCAAGGCCATACTTGTCGTATCCGAGTTCATTCATCACCGTTGCATTACACCCCACTTTCGCAAAGGCATAACGGAACTCCTTGTCTGTCTTAGGCGATGCAACGGAGAAAAGATATTCTTCACCGCTGGGGAACTCTGCTATAAACCTTTCATAGTTAGGCCTCGTCATCAAAATATCAACATCATCATCCCAAGGAATATACCCCTTATGACGAACTGCGCCTAAAAGCGTTCCATAAGCTAAAGAGTATGAGATTCCCCGTTTGCCACAGAAATCATCAACAGTATGTAAGATTCGTAACGCAACGCCTTTTATGTCATCTGTCGTTAATGAACGAGGGATATTTACCCATTCATTTCCGTTAAACGATGCAGCAAACTTCCTAAATTCATATATGGTCGGTGGTATCACAAACCTTTCCCTTATTTCTGGATAGCGATCAAACATGAAGAATTGGTTCACAGCGCGCTGATATTCGCGATTTTCTGTTATCAACAAATCACATCGGCAATCACGAATCCATCGACGTTTTTCGTCATCATCAGCAAACTGGATGTGATTCTTTTGGGCTAAATCCAATATCCTCTTTTCTATTTTTTCATCGGTGTTATAAGATTCCAAATAGCCAAGGTATGCATCTATAAACACCTGTTCTGGTTTAATCAGTTTATATTTGGCGGCATCAACACCAGCTGCCGTCATTTCCTCATCAGCAGCATCGAGATTCAGTGTTTTGAGGAAAGACTTGTAGAAGATGGCGTAATTCTCCAGCAGTTCTTGGTCTTCAAGCGTTTCCTCCGAACCGATTACTCCGCAAAACGGCATTGGTTCATAAACTCCAATACTTCGAATAATATTTACCCCTTTGCATACCGCTAAAGACAGAAAAGTGTTGTTGTGTGAAAGGATGTTCGCTTGCTGAACCTTCCTGAACACATCCTGTAATGATATTTCTCCCTTTAGTCCCTTGTCAATACCTATATGCGTGTTGTTACCATGCATTTCCAAATGGATTATAGGTTTATAATCCATCTGAGTTATACTCGCATATATTTCGCTCCATGCAGAATCCCAATCCTGCATGGAGTGTACCTGGTACGTCACTGCCTGACAGTTAATCCCATTTGACTGGGTCCACTGGTTGATGCGACGCTCTAACTCCTTTCCAGTCTGTGTCTCCGTAGGAGGGAGAGATTCCAAAATAAATAGTTTGTTAAATGCAAATGTGCTCATAACTTAAAAAATCAATACTAACCATATTTCTCTGTTTCCTACAAAACAATAGAGGCATAGAGGTTCCCGAGAGTTTCCGCATCCAGTTCAACTGGGTTGTTCTTCAATCTTATTGGGTTCACGGATGTCGCCAACTGTGCGATTTCTGTCTCTCGGTCTATTGCCACGGGACTTTTGATATCCATATCTTTAAGCATCTCGGAAAATAATTCTAAAGCAGCAAAGGTATCTGCAGCCCGCATGGTGTGGGCAATAGCGTAGAAGATTCCTTTGAGATATTCCTGCCCACGAGGATCAATGCACTTCTCGGGGTGATTAAGCATATACGCCCAAATCTCCAACAAGCAGACTGCCACTGCATGACCATGTGGCAACTTATACAGCGACGTTATCTTATAGCTCATCGCATGAGCCACCGTGGTTTGCGCAATGTTGATAGCCCTTCCTCCATAGTTGGCAGCAAGCATCATGTTCGCGGCTGCTTCATCATCGTTCTCGAAGATATATTTGTGCCAGTTGTCTATGAAAAGTTCTATCGTCTTGCGACTATACTCTCTGCTTTCTTCCGTAGAACGAATTGACCACCACGACTCAATGCCTTGACAAAGGGCATCCAGCATCGTACACTTCTTTTGATAGAGTGGAAGGGTCTTTAGAACTCTCGGCTCCAGTATGGCTACATCGGGAAGGATTTCATCGTTGGTGACAGTCTGCTTGACACCCTCATAATACATCACCGCATTATGAGTGCTCTCACTTCCCGTTCCTGCTGTTGTCGGTATAGCAATAAATGGAATCTTGCTTCCATCTATTGGCAGCTGCTCTAACACCAGCGGTGGTATCAGTGCATCCTTACCATTTTCTGCCAAAACTGCAAGTTTGATGCACTTGGCCACATCAATGGCACTGCCACCGCCAACGGCCAGAAGGGTGTTGCACTGGGTTATCTGGAACAGGTCAACTCCCTTGCACACCTGCTCATACAGCGGATTGGGCGTGAAGTCAGAGAACAGGATATGGGGAACACCCAAATTCTCGATGTCTTCCTTTATATTTAGGGAATGAAAACTATTTCCACATACCAAAAAGACCTTTTTAGCGTCTTTCAAGACCGCAGACAGGTGCTCTATTCCGTTATATATTCTTTGTTTAACCATTGGCAAGAAAATTCATCAGAGCCTTTTTGTTCATCTGTGGTGTCGTAGTGGGGCGACCGAGGTCTTTTCGGTTGCCCTTCTTCACCTTGACCTCAATAAGGCTTGGACCTTCCATCTGTTGGGCTTTTTTCAACATCACGGCGAGGCTGTCACTGGTCTCTACGCTAAAGACATTCTTGTAGCCCACTGCCGTAGCTACGGCTGGCAAGTCTATCTTCAGTCCCACCGTAGGCTGTCCGCCTACTGAGTCGTGTGCACCATTATTGAAAACGATGTGGATATAGTTTTTCGGTTGCATTTGAGCAATGATGGCCATATTGCCCATGTGCATGATGCAGGCACCGTCGCCGTCGAAGCAATAGACGGGACGTTGAGGCTGTTGAAGGGCTATGCCCAGTGCAATCTGTGAGGCATGCCCCATGGAACCTACTGTCAGGAAGTCGTGAGCATGGTCTTGGCCATTACGCTCACGTATCTCAAAGAGCTCGCGGGAAATCATGCCTGTGGTAGAAACGACAACAGCATCCTCCTGCAAACACCTTACTATGGTTTCTATCGCCGCCTCTCGGGAGAGTGTGAGGTCTGGCTCCACTTTGTTTTGGAGGGTGTAGGCCTCGAAGGTGTCTTTCTCTATGACCAAAGCATAACACTCGTTCGTACGGCTCATATACTTACAGGCTACGTCAATCTGCTTGACTGCTTGCTCTTCATCCTTAGAAAGTACCGTATAGTTAATGCCCATAGTATTCAGCAGTCCCGTTGTCACCTTACCTTGTTTCACATGCTGTGGCTCATCGTGCACTCCGGGGCGACCACGCCAACCAATCAATAGCAGGACGGGAATGTTATACACCTCCTTGTCCGTTAATGAGGCAAGAGGATTGATGATATTCCCCTCGCCAGAGTTCTGCATATAGACGCACGCAATCCTGCCTGTTGCCAAGTGATACCCTGCGGCTATACCCATTGCACCACCTTCGTTGGCCGCTATGATATTATGACTATCATCAGCATGGTCGGTAATATAGGCACATAGGTTCTTTAACAACGAATCGGGAACTCCGGTATAGAAGTCTATGCCATAGCCCTTGAGCGTGTTGTAAAAGTATGATGGTCTGATCATTTTGTTCCGGGTATTAGTTCGAGAATGTCCTTGATGGGCATACAGATATCGTTTGCTTCATAAGAACGACCATTGGCAAGGATGCTCTTTGCACAGTTGACCATAGCAGGGTAGGCTGCGCGAAGCATGTGGTTGGCATAGATGACGACATTAATGCCCCATGAAGCCAGTTCGTCTTCTGTGATGTGGTTGTAAGTCGTCGGCACAACCACGATGGGGGTTGTTGCGTCCTTTTCGCGGAATCGCCGACAAAACTCCTTGATATCGTCGCCTGTCTTATGTTTGGAATGAATCATGATACCATCGGCTCCGGCCTCGACGTACGCGAATGAGCGGATGAGGGCATCGTCAACAGAATGACCAGCTATCAGACTCTCACAACGGGCTATTATCATGAAGTCCTGCGTTATCTGAGCTTTCTTGCCCTCAGCAATCTTGTGGCAGAAATAGCGGATGCGGTCGTCGTGGAACGACTGCACGACGGTCTCGGTGCCGTCGGTGGAGCCGTCGTTCCAGATAATGAACTCGAAGTTTCGGTAGGTCTGACCGAGCACACTGGCGATGGTCTCGCCAATCGTGCGCTCGTCGTTGTAGGTGCACATGACCACAGACACTAACGGTGCCTGTGTCTTCTCATTTTCCATTGTTTCTATTCTTTTAATTTTTCTATTGATGGTTTATATTTTTCTCGCCTCCAGCCTCTCGCCTCTTGCCTCTCGCCCTCGATCACACGTCCATCTTCACCCACTCTTGGAGTTGGGGGGAGAAGGTGGGGCCGTCCTTGATCCATGTCTTTGGGCACACCACGAGGTGGTCCTTGTGGCTGTTGAGCCATGCGCCCCACCAGCTGAAGCTGCTGTTGGCGATGATGTTATGGTGGCAGCGGGTCATCAGGTACATGTCCTTATAGCTGTCGCGACCCCGGTTGTGGCCCACCAGGCGGAACTGTACGCCGCGCTCCTTCATGAAGGTCTCGCTCCATGCCAGGTCGTCGCTGAAGACGTAGAAGATGGGGTGGGCGACGTGCTGCTGGATGTAGGCGATGGCACTGTCGTAGTAGTGGGGTGTGCACACCATGAACTCGGGGTGCTGCAGGTAGTCGCCACGGCGGATGTGGATGGCCACGCTCTGGCAGCCGGCCATCTCCTCGCCCAGCTGCTGGTTCCGCTCGTCGATGTGGCGGAAGGTGAAGGCCTGGCGCACCTCGTCCGCCACGGTCTCAAAGTAGCGTATGTTCTGCCAGTAGCCAGTGACCAGGGGCTTGCGTGTGGTGAACACGGCAGGGTCATAGTGGCCGACGTGCTCCATCCAGCGCAGTGCCTTGACGTAGCGCAGGATGAAGATGGTGATGCCACCGCCGAGCCATCCACCGTCTACGAAGCGTAGTGCACGGCGGTCGATATGGAAGTCGTGGCACAGTTCGAAGCCGTTGTGCACGATGTTGCGCGTGATGATGCCCGTGTTGAGCGAGGCCTTCCGCCCCCGTCTCCGCATGGCTAAGTACAGGGCGTACTGGAACATCTGGTTCCCCAGCCCGTCAGTAAATACGATCTGCATAAAAAAACTCGTTTTCCTTTTAATTTCCTCTCGCCTCTCGCCTCTCGCCTCTTGCCTCCAGTCCCTCGCCTTACAAGAACAGATGGTTGACGTGCATCCCAGCAAGGTATCAGCACTTAGTGTTATTTGTCGTTGTAATGCCCCTCTACTTCAATCACGACAACGGTGATAATGTCATCAAAGACATTGTAGATAATTCTGTCATGGGCAGTAATACGACGCGAATATGTGATGCCATTTATTGGATTTTTTCCATTTCTTGATGGCTGTTTCAGCATTTTTTGAGAAATCAATCCTGTAAGTCATAGTGCATCCAGCCAACGATTCATTTCTGTTGCATTTTCAAAATGCCGAGTTTCTCCAGTCCGAAATTCCATCATGGCTTTATCTATCTTGCCTTGAAGTTCTGGGGTGACGGCATGTTCATCCACTGC
>CAVAIX010000147.1:0-5942 GCA_963588695.1 Bacteroidaceae bacterium
GTATATAGCGAAACCCATGAAGGCTGGACAAGATATGATAGTCTCCGTGTTTGCAGAGACGGATGGAAACAAAAGGGTAATGGCGGAACATACCTTCAAAGTAAGAAGGTTGCCCTCGCCTACTCCATTCATAACACTGGACAACGGGGAGCACTTCAAGGGAGGCAGCATCCGGAAAACGGAACTGCTGAAAAGCACAAAGATGGAGGCGGCAGTGGACGACGGGATGCTGTACATCCCATTCAAGGTGCAGTCGTTTGACCTCGTGTTCTTCGATAATATGGGTAATGCTGTGCCAATGGCCTCGCAAGGGGCGACACTCTCGCCCCAACAACGGGATGCCATCAAGAGAATGGCTGGCGGAAGAAGACTATACGTCACACGTCTTGCGGCTAAAGCTCCAGACGGCAGCATATACAACATCAAGACACCCATGGAGGTAATCGTGAAATAAAAAGATAACATAGAAAATTCTTGTAATATGAAATATTTTTCTCTTTTATGCTT
Source organism: Bacteroidaceae bacterium (assembly GCA_963588695.1). Lineage (GTDB taxonomy): Bacteria > Bacteroidota > Bacteroidia > Bacteroidales > Bacteroidaceae > Prevotella. The sequence goes on from CAVAIX010000147.1 coordinate 508, forward strand.
AGCGACGATGCTCACTGCGCAGACGTGGGCACAGGACTGGGTCACGCTGCGACAACAGACTTTCCCCACTCCTGTTCAGCCCAGTAACGTGGAATGGCAACGGGACATCTGGCGGAACGTGGAGCTGGATGACCGCCATAACGCTGGACTATTCTGTCCGGCTACAAAACAACAGGGACTGTTCACAAGAATGTTCCAGTTGGCGGTGGACAAAAATGTGCCAGTATATCAGTATTGTATCGACGGGGACGAGACGTTCGACGAGGAGAACAAAGCGGACATCAGGGACATCCTGCTAAACTTCCGCATCTTCTTCCAAGAGGAGGATGATACGCTGTATGTGGCCTCTGACGATATTCCTGCCGAACGGATAAAGGCTTATTATATCCGGGAAAAAGTGTACTATGATGCAGGTAACTCCACCTACAATACGCGAGTAACGGCATTATGTCCTGTACTCGAGGAGGACGAAGGTCTGGAGGACGGACAGATGAGATACCCGATGTTCTGGATGAAATACGAGGATATTACACCCTATATCAGAGACCTTAATATAACCCCTAACTATGGAAATATGGCAGCACAAGTGTCCATAGAGGACTATTTTCTACGCCATATGTACAAAGGCGAGATATACAAAGTGTCGAATGCCTTCGGCCACACTCTCGGGCAACAGTGTGCATCGGACTCGGCATTGATACAACGCCAGCAGCAGATAGAAAAGGAACTGACGGGGGTGCGACACACCACGTACAACACGTTCTATACTCCAAAAACCGGCAAGAAAGACACGGAAAAGACGAAAAAACCTATAAAATGGGTGCAGTGGCTGAAACGACAGGTCGGACGGGAGAAGAAAACAAACGATATTTCTCACAACTAAATAGTTTCTCATATGATACAGAAAATAATAGGCCGTACACTGGCAATACTTGCTGTGGCAACAGCAGGGGCTGTTCAAGCACAGGAGGTATATCGGATGGAGGACAATACAGCGACAGTGCAGCTTCGTACCAACACCTTGTATAATCTGGTGCTGTGCCCCAATATCGGGGTGGAGGTGCAAACTGACCTCGGACTGGCATGGCAACTGGATTACGTCGGGACATGGATTAATAACCATGCACGGAATAGGTATTTCTCTAACTATGGACTGCAGACGGAGGTGCGCTATTATTTCGGAAGCAGAAAACACCCGATGCCATACCGGGGTTTTCATATCGGAGGATATTTCCAAATGGCTACCTACGACTTCGAGTTTGGTGGTACGGGGTATCAGTGCAGCGACCTCGACAAGACAATGGGAGGTGGACTGTCTGGCGGTTATGCTTTCCGGCTGAACAGAAACCTCTCGCTGGACATCACCGCAGGTGTGGGGTATCTCTCATCACGCTACACGGTCTATGAACCATTCGGAGACTGGTATCTGCCTACAAGTTACAGGAAACTGACATGGATCGGGCCAACCAAACTGGAGGTCTCGCTGGTGTGGAACTGGAATAAAAAGAACGAATAATATATACGGCTATGAAAAATTGGATCTATACAGCGGTGCTGCTGGCAACGACGGCCATGGCAACGGGTTGCGAATACAAAGACTTAGGGGAGGCTGGGGAATACACTCGAGAGGTGTTCCCTCTCACCGTGGCATTCGACTGGAGTAAGGTGGACAGCGTACCAGAATCCATGAGGGTGGCGTTCTATCCACACGACGGCAATATCACCAATAGGGGATATACGTTCTTTGACATCCTAAACCGAGATACCGTGGTGCAGATACCGGCTGGCATCTACGACATCGTTGCGTGGAACAATGATTGTGAACACGTGCAGATGGGAGGATATAGTGCCGTGAAAAGTATTTACGGCACAACGCTGAGTTACTCTCCACACGGGGATTACATCATGCCACAGGTGCTGGACAGCATCTTCGAGGGACAGGAGGTGCTGGACTATCCAGACTATATGGTGCACGCCACCAAGATACCATTTGAGGTGGCACAGGATGGTACAACAAAACAAATAACCCTGCAACCAGATTCTATGGTGGCTACCATTGACGTAATATTACGGAAGGTGAAATCCCTTGATAAATGTAAGGCTATCAGAGGGGCTATCAATAATGTGGCAGGGAAGAGATTTATGGCGTGGGACAACAAGACGGAACGAACAACGGGCGTGGTGTTCGACGCGAAATGGGATTCCAACGAAGATTGTGTTCAAGCAAGGTTCTGGCTGTTCGGAATACATCCAGCAGAAGAGAATAACTTGCAACATAAGTTGGTTATGTTCTTCTGGCTCAACGGCGGAAGGGCATACCTGCCGCTGGACATCACGGGAATACTCAAGAAATACACAAAAGACAATAAACATATCACCATAGACATTCAAGACTTGAATGTTGACCTTAAGGACTATATAAAACAGGCTGGAGGGTTCGACATCGGGGTGGATGACTGGGATAACATAGACATCGATATTGACTTCTGATATAATCACAAGTATAATTCACTTATTTTTTAACTAAAATTTTCAACAAACATGAAGAAAAATTTTTTTGCAGTAGCTCTTGCTACACTGGCAGTGGTCGGAATGGCCAGCTGCTCCAATGATGACGAAGTGGTAAAGAACAACAATGGTCTGCCGAAAGAGGCCATCGGGTTCAATGTCAACCACACAAAGGGTATTGGTACACGCGGTACGGAAGGTGCGGTGTCTGACATCGAGACCAACGGCTTCTCGGTATGGGCATTTGATGCAACCACCAATGGCGTGTACATGGGTTCGGCATCTACGGGTATTGCCGTGAGCGGTAGTAACACTGGTGGATGGACATACAGCCCTGTGCAGTACTGGCCAACCAACAACCTTAAATTCATGGCTGTGACACCCAACAGTGCCGTGACAACGCACACCGCTTCTATTACTGAGTTGGTGGATGATGTGACGATTCCCGAATGTGCAAACCAGAAGGACATCATGTATGCTGCACAGCAGGGTGATGGCAATGGTATCAACTACAAAGGCACTGAGGACAAAGTGGCCCTGAACTTCAACCACGCACTGGCCGCCATCCATTTTAAGGGATACCTCGACAACGTGGCTGACCTTAAGAGTGCTACGGTGGAGGAAATCACTATCGTGAATGCCAATAGCGTGGGTAAGATTCATTTCACCCCTGCTGGCGAATTTGATTACTCTAACCTTAGTACTCCTATCACCTACACGGCTGGTATCAACGGCTCCACGAAACTCATCACTACCAAGGATGTTGGCACGCCTAACGTGCTGACCGCTACCGACGGTGTGCTGATGCTGCTGCCGCAGACTATGGAAGCAGGTAGAGAGACAACGTACGGCTCAGAACCGACGGACATCGCTTCTAAGGCTTATCTGAAGGTGCGCGCAAAACTGGTGAACCAGAACGATCAGGAGATTCTCAGCAGTGACCAGGCTACCTATATCCCGTTGACCATCAAATGGGAGCAGGGCAAGCGGTACACCTACACCATTAAGTTCACGGCAAACGGCCTGACTCCGATTGTCTTCGGTGATGTGTCCGTGACAGAGTGGACTGCTGTTGATGGTGGTACACTGAATTACTAAGCCATGGTGTCTTACTGCCTATACGGGCAGCTCTCATAGCATTATATGACTACCGGGGCGGTGGGTATCTCTATCAGGACTTGCCTACCGCCCTTCTTTAACAAAATAGATACAGTGACTATGAAATACTATATTACGGCATACTGTGCAGTGGCGGTTCTCGCACTGATGACAGGATGCACGGAAGACATCTCGCAAGAGACTGATGCGTCCGAGAGTCAAAGGATGACATTCTCTGTACAAACAACACGGGCAGCACAGGCTACCGCAGCAACGCTGGCTGGAGGATTCGGGGTGAGTGCTTCATCCTACCCCAAAGACGGGAACTACACGCAATATGGGTGCGGCTCTCTCTTCCATTGCGTCAAAGTGATTCCTAACACACCGACTGCATACTACTGGCCTACATCAGACTATAAGGTTTCCTTCTATGCCTACTATCCTTACGGCAACAGCGCGGTAACGATAAGTAAGGCGACAACAACGGGGAAACAAACCTATACATTTACCCAACCCCAAGACGTGGCGGATCATTTCGACTTCATGACAGCGGAACGCACGGATATGACAGCTGGGCCACAGGCCGCGGTGACGCTGACATTTAAGCACCAGCTCGCTGGCGTACGATTCTCTGTTTATAATCAGCAAAATGATGCTTTAACGGTGTCGCGCATAATCATTCTCAACGCAGTGAAATCTGCGCAAATAAACACAGAAGAGGATGGAACTTTTTACGATGGTGATATGATAAAGAATTGGACAGACACCCAATTGGCGTGCTCAACAACAGTGGAATCTGGGGCTACCGTGGACATTACGGGGACAGATAATCATTTCTTTATGTTTCCCGCAGTTTACCGAACAGGAAGAAAACTGTTCCTCGTGAATACCGTAGAGGATGGGGAAAATAGGGCGTACTTCTATACCCTGCCATCGGCCATCGAATGGAAGGCTGGCAAAGTGTACCACTATAAACTCACGCTGGGCAACGGGAAAATGACCGTGTCAACCATTTCGGTGGTGGACTGGGAAGAGATAACCACTACAACGGGCAGCTTTTCCGTTAATAACTGGACAGCACAATAATCATATACGCTAATGAATATCGTATAATAATAAGTATATTACTATGAGAACAAGACATTTCTTTATTCTTGCCGCTATGGCGGCAGTAGCAACTTCTTCCTGTACGGAAGACTGGATGGGCGGAAACGCCAATGGGAAAGAACTGAAACTGACGGTGGAGGACGCGAACATTAATACCAGAGCGACATACTCTGGCTATACCACGCAGTTTGAGTCGGGGGATAAAATAGGATTGTATGTCGTGAAAGGTACGCGTATCATCAACGCCAATGTGCCGTACACCTACAACGGAACGTCATGGACGGCAGAACAGAAGGTGGAGTATAATAGTAACTACACCTACTACGCATACTATCCCTATACAGCATCACCGTACACACCAGACGTGACAACTTCGGGGGTGGACAACGTCTTTGCGACATTCATCACGGACAGCAGTAATAAGTTCCATGCGGCTGACCAGTCCACCAAGGCGAAGTTCACAGCGTGTGACCTGATGGCAGCGGAGGGTACACATGGCACGGGGAACACGGTGTCCTTCTCGATGTACCACAAGAAGGGACTGGCGGTGTTCACGGGCGATGGGGCGGCGGACGCGTCCTTTACAGGAAATGTGCCGTACCTAAACTCCAGCACGCAGTATTTTCTTATGAAGCCAGAAACGGAGACGACCTTCTCCGATGGTGAAGGGACTTATAAGATGACGGCATCGTCGGGGAAATATACCACACACACCATTGCAG
>CAVAIX010000148.1:0-5831 GCA_963588695.1 Bacteroidaceae bacterium
GTACCGAAGGTGTATTCGTTCAGCTGCTCCATCTGGTTGTTGTCGCCGCGTTGTCCACCACCGCACCACACGTCGTCGGCCAGTAGATTTTTGGTGAAGAACCAGTTGTAATAGAGTCCACGCAGATTGAGATACATGGACGCGGCCGCACTTTCTGCGTCGTCATCAGTCTGATAGAAATCCTCTTGGCTACCCATATTGCCGTGTTTGGCGATGTCGAGCCGATCCTCGCAGCTCACGGTGAACAAGGCCACCAGCATGAGGAGTGTACACAGTATATTGTTCTTTTTCATTGTTATCTGGTTTTATGATTGGTTTAGAATTCGATGTTACAGCCAAGCACCACTTTCTTGGACATGGGGTATGCGCCTTTGTCGATGCCCATACCTGAGGTGGCATTGACAGCCGCCTCGGGGTCGAAGCCAGGATACTTGGTAAAGGTGAAGAAATCATCGAGTGATACGTAGACACGAAGGCGGTTGACAGCCACGCGACGTAGGATATTCTTTGGCAGAGAGTAGCCCAATTGTATCTGTTTGATCTTGAAGTAAGAGCCGTCATAGACCATTGCGCTGGAACAGGCATACTTGTCCATATTGTTAGCTCCTGCCCGCGGACGGGTCCCTGTAGGATTGTCGACCGTCCACCGGTCGTCGTAAAACACCTCCTTGAGTTTGTTGGTCATGAGCACGTCGGGGCGGTTGATGCAGTTGAAGATTTTGTTGCCTTGCGAACCCGCGCCGAAGAGTGTGAAGTCAAAGCCTTTATATGCTGCCGTCAGCGTCAGACCATAGGTGAAATCGGGAATGGCATCCCCAATACATGTGCGGTCACCGTCAGAGAGGTCTCCACTGCCATCCAAGTCTGCAAATTGCGGGTCGCCCGTCTCGGGGTCGATACCCGTGAACTGATAGCCCCGGAAGTAATAGACGGGGTAGCCTTGTTCGAAGTAGGTCATGGTGTAAGTATGGAATGTCGTGCCACCCAGTCGCGTGATGGATGGGTCGATGTAGGTAACCTTGTTGCTCAGCGTGGCTAGGTTGGCACGGATGCTGTACTGGAAGTCTTGCACATGGTCTTTCCACCCTATCTCAAACTCAAAGCCCTTGTTGCTCACATTGCCGGCATTGATGGGCGATGTAGAACCGCCAATGACTAGTGAAGGGGTAGTGCCGTAGACGAGCAGGTCTTTGGTCTTCTTGGAGAAATAGTCGGCAGAGAAATTCAGTCGGCCACGGAACAGATAGACATCAATACCGAAGTCGAATTGCTCAGAGGTTTCCCATTTCAGTTTGTCGTTACCCATGGTAGAAGGGGATACCCCCTGTGTATAGTTATTGCCAGCAGCAAATGGATAGACATTGCCGTTAGCCATGTCGGTACTGTAGACATAGCCTGAGAGGGCTGCCAGCGAACCATTCTGTCCCCAGCTGGCGCGCAGTTTCAGACTGTTCACTACGTCGTGCAGTGGCTCAAAGAATTTCTCCTCGGAGATGACCCATCCTGCTGACACAGCCGGGAAATAGCCCCAACGGTTGGTGGAGGGAAGTTTAGAGAGGTCGGCCGCATCTGCGCGCAGCGAGGCTTGAAGCATATAGCGGTGCTTGTAGTCGTAGCCGACACGCCCGAAGTAGGACATCTTGGCCGAGCTTGTTTGTTCTCCGCCCACGCCTTTGGTGGCGGAGGAAGAGGCATAGTTGAGGTAATAGAACAGCGGATCGTTCTTCTTTAGGGCATTCTCGCCGTTGGCCGACAGCGAGCCGCTGACATAGTCATAGCTGGACTGCTGGAACGACATACCCGCCATAGCTGTTACGGTATGGGCTTTGGCAAAGGTGTGGGTGTAGTTGATGAAGTTCTCCCACTGATAGTAGATGGTGGTAGAGGACGTGCCGCTCTGCGCCACATAGTCTACACTGTGTACCGCGTTTCCATAGTAAGGGAGCGACGTGGAGGACGAGCGGGTGCCCGAGAGCCGATAGCCGAAGCGCGACGTGAGCACCAGTCCTTTTAGGGGATTAAAGTCTAGATAGGCCGAGCCATTGACATTGAATCCGCTATTGCGGGAAATGCTGTTGTCGCGCATGATGAACGGATTGTAGTTCTCGTTGTTGTTGAAGAGCGAGATGCCATAGTAGTTCCCGTTGGCATCCGTCAGTAACTGCTTGCCCTCGGCCAGAGAGGATGCCATGTGAGCTGGTAGGTTGTCGGGAGAATACGTAACGGGAGTAAGCGGATCCATATTGATAACGGAGGTCAACATGCTACCGTATTCATAGCCGCCAGACACGGAGCGCACATTGTATTTCTCAATCTGATTGGTCGTCCCCACCTTGAGCCATGGTTTAATGTTATATTCTCCATTGATGGTGCCGGTGAGGCGGCGGTAGAGGTCGTTATCTCCGCGCACGATGCCGTTATTGTTTAGGTAGGTGACGGATACATAGTAGTTGCCGTCCCTGTTTCCGCCGCTAAACCCCACGTTGTACTTGGCCATGTGTCCTTTTCCGTAGACGGCATCAATCCAGTCGGTGTTGGTTTTGCCATCCCAGTTCTTGAGCATGTAGTCATTGGTGAAAATGCTGCCCTCGGTCATGTAGTTGATGTACTGTTCGGCATTGAGTAGCTGGGGCATGTGGGCCAGCGTCTCGGTGGTGTACTGGAAGTCGTACGTGATCTTCCCCTGTCCTGCCTTTCCCTTCTTTGTGGTGACAAACACCACGCCGTTGCCTGCCTCAGCACCATAGATGGCTGCGGAAGCCGCATCCTTGAGAATTTCCATAGACTCAATATCGTTTGGGTCGATGCCAGAGATGTCGCTGAGCCGCACCCCATCCACTACATACAGGGGACTGGAGGATACGTTGGATGAGAAGCCACGGATGCGGATGGCAGGAGAAGATCCTGGCGACGAGGTATTGCCGATGACCTGAACGCCGGCGGTCTTGCCTTGAAGAGCCGACTTGGCATTGGTGATGGTGCGGTTTTCCATGTCTTCTGCCTTCACTTGCGAGATGGCTCCCGTCACGGAACTTTTCTTCTGTACGCCATATCCTACAACCACCACTTCGTTGAGCACTTTCTGGTCTTCATTCATCACGATTTTCATCACCTTCAACGCTGGCAAGTCCTTTTCCTGGTATCCTAAGTAAGAAAAGCGCAGGGTGGCCCCTTGTGGGGCATTGATGGTAAAGTTTCCGTCAAAGTCGGACACCGCAGTAATCTTGTCGTTGCCTTTCACCTTGATGGTAACGCCAATCATGGGTTGCTGTTCTTGGTCGACAATCTTGCCGGAAACCTTCAGCAACTGCTGCGCCATGGCAAGCGAAGCAGAAAGTGCAAAAAGCACTAACAGGGAGAATAGTCTCTTTTGAATTAGATTGTTTGTCATATTTATATAAATTAGTTAATGGGTTGGTTGTAATTACCGAGTGCAAAGGTACTGCGTTTGATAACAGGGATGTTTCTGTGATGTTCTGTCAGTTTGCAGATGTGTTAAAAAATGACTTTCCTCGATGTTTAAATGCTTGCACAAATGTTCAAAGCCGTCGGAATCCTTTGTGTTTATCGGCGCTTTTCATTAACTTTGCAGCACGAAACCACTTTGTAAAAAACCAAAACAAAAGCGCACCATGAACCTGTCTCTAGGGAAACGCTCCCTCCCTCTGCTTCTGCTGGTAGGTCTGCTGTCGGCTGCAGCCTGTCACCGCGCCGCACCAGAACAGCCTGTAGACGAACCGGGGCTGACCATTGCAGACCACGTTTCCAACCAACACGTTAAGGCGTTTGGCGAGGATCGGTACGGACAGGTGTGGATTGGTACGTTCCGGGGACTCAATAAGTATGACGGCACCAAGTTTCACCAATATTTCTGTGTGGATGACACCAACGGACTGCCCGAGTCGAACATCAACAGCATACACCGCGACCGCCGCAATCGACTGTGGATAGCGACAGCTTGCGGTGTGGCCGTCTACGATGGGAAGGATGGGTTCTCTCGGGTCAATATGCCCCTACGCAACAAGAACGTCAACAAGTTTCTGGAGGATTCGTGGGGCAATCTGTTTTTCTACAACGGCTTTGAGATTTGTCAATACGACGAACGCAGGAATAGTGTGGGGAGACACATCGACAATCTTGACCCCTACGGCACATTTTCCAGCGATGCCGTGATGGACGACCGAAACATCATCTGGGTGCGCACGCCGCAACAGCTGCGTGGATTCCGTGCGCGAGACTTCAAGGAGATTTTTACCCTCAGCCTAAAGGGGTTTTACCCCATGTTCTCCGAAGCGAAGGACTGCAGTCACATCTGGCTGTATGGCATAGGTGGACTGCGTCTTTTTGACACCCACACGTACCGTTTCGTACCGCTGCCAAAGGGGTTGGCGCAGCTGTCCGTTGCCAATGGCGACGTGCAGTGCATCCATGCCTATGATGTTCATCGACTGCTGATTGCCACAGGCAGAAAAGGGCTGCTTCTGTACGATTATCGCAGCGACAAGATTCTGACCGAGAGCGACAACGCCTTCCCCTTCTCTACGGACGGCATCCATGTCAACACCATGTTTACGGACTCGCGCGGAAACCTGTGGTTAGGCAGCGACGATCAGGGATTCCGCGTCATCTATAAGTATAAGGATATGTTCAACGCCCACGAGTTCATGAGCCGCGCCGTTGGGCGGCAGTCCGTCAAGTCCATTGCGGCAGATCAAGACAATAATGTGTGGATGGTCACCAAACATCATGGGTTGTGCTGTTATGACCATCGTAACCAGCAGTTCCGACAGATGGCAGTCAACAGCCCAGTGCTAGACTTTGAGAAAAATACCGCCACCCATGTGTTTGTCGACAGGGATGGATATATTTGGGTGTCGAACTCTTTCGGTGTGGTCAAATGCCGTTACCATGGCGGTTTGCTACGTGTTCTTGCTTCATACAAAATATTCCTACCGATGGATTTTTCACAAGATACAAACGGCAATGTCTGGGTGGCAACGGCCAGCGTTTATATATACCGCATCGCTGGCGACACGGGCAAGATGGAGCAAAAACAACTCTATCCCAAGGCTTTCGTGTTCATACCGAGCATCATACCGTTGCAATCTGGCAAGATGCTGGTGTCTGCATTCGCACAGCCTCTGATGGAGGTGGACGCACACTCCATGGAAAATCGTGAGTTCGACATCGACGGGAAGCAGTTCAAGGCATGCATACGGCAAAACTCATTCATTCCCACGAAGGTGCTGCAAGACAAAAACGGCGATCTCTGGCTGGGCACTGTGAGTAATGGTCTGCTGTACTACAACATGAAGCAACGCCGCATGGAACGCATTTCAGGGCTGTCGTGCGCAGACGTTTCCAGCATCGAGATAGACCGCAAAGGCAATCTGTGGGTCAGTACCATGAACGGATTGGACAAGCTGAACCCCCGGACGCGACAGGTGACCTGCTATGATGAGGCCGACGGCATTGGCGGCTTCCAGTTCTACGACCGCTCATCCTGCCACTTGAAGGACGGCACACTCATCTTCGGAGGCACCCATGGCATCACGACCTTCAACCCAGAACGTGTGAACACAGACAAACACATGCGGTTGATGTTTCAACACTTGAAAGTCCACAACCAACTTGTCCTGCCAGGAGCGGATGCACCCATCACGGAAAGCATGGAGACGGCTCGGCAAATTCGGCTCGGCTATCGACAAAACAGCTTCTCTATCTCCTTTTCCGCTATCGACTATAGCGACTACAAGCGCATACACTATTTGTACAAGATGGAGACACTGGACAACCAGTGGACGGATGCAGGAAGCAGCACGGCAGCATAT
>CAVAIX010000149.1:0-5807 GCA_963588695.1 Bacteroidaceae bacterium
TACAGCTTTCAGAAAATTCCGATTCCCCTCCTATGGCAGGGGAATATCCTATCATATTTTTACAATTAGTAACAAAAATTAAAGTTTAATTTTATGTCAGAAAAGACATCATCAATCTATTATAAAGTATGCAGAAAGTAGATTTGAACAACAAGACAGTGCTCGTCACGGGTGCTCCGGGATTCATCGGGGCGAATCTGGTGATGCGGCTACTGAGAGAGATGAAGGGCGGCACGATAGTCAGCCTGGACAACATGAACGGGTATTATGACCCAGCACTGAAAGAATACCGGCTCGGACAGATGTGGCAGGTGGCACAGAAAAGTCCTGTGAAGCATGTATTCGTCAATGGGTCTATTGCCGATAAGGAACTTGTCGACAAGCTGTTCGCAACCTATCATTTTGACATTGTGGTGAACCTGGCTGCACAGGCTGGCGTGCGCTATTCCATAGACCACCCAGAGGCGTATATCGAGAGTAACATCATCGGGTTCTACCATATCCTTGAGGCTTGCAGACATTCCTACGATGGCGGTAACAAGGGTGTGGAACATCTGGTGTATGCCAGTTCCAGCTCGGTCTATGGCGGAAACAAAAAGGTGCCGTTCTCCACGGAAGACAAGGTGGACACCCCAGTCAGCCTGTATGCCGCCACGAAGAAGTCCAACGAACTGTTAGCACATGCCTACTCCAAATTGTACAACATCCCGTCGACGGGGCTGCGCTTCTTTACGGTCTACGGGCCAGCTGGACGCCCAGATATGTTTTACTTCTCTGCAACACAGAAACTAGTGGCTGGAGAAACGGTGAAGATATTCAATCATGGCGAGATGCGCCGTGACTTCACTTACATTGACGATATTGTGGAGGGGGTGTTCCACGTGATGCAAGGGGTACCAGAGAAAAAGGACGGAGCGGACGGACTGCCCATTCCACCGTATGCCGTGTATAACATCGGTGGAGGACAGCCGGAAAACCTGCTGGACTATGTGCGGACGCTACAGGAGGAACTGGTCCGCGCAGGAGTATTGTCCAAGGATTATGACTTTGAGGCGCACACGGAACTGGTGGGCATGCAGCCTGGCGATGTGCCCGTGACCTATGCGGATACGAGTGCGTTGGAGCGTGACTATGGTTTCACGCCGAAGACGGGCATCCGGGAAGGTTTGCGGAAGTTCGCTGAGTGGTATCGGGATTTTTACAGGTCAAATGTGTAACAAAAAAAGGAAATAACTATGAAAATTGCAGTTGCTGGGACTGGCTATGTCGGTCTGTCTATTGCCACATTGCTGGCACAACATCATGAGGTCAAGGCGGTGGATGTCATCCCCGAGAAAGTTGACCTGATTAACAAGCGGAAGTCGCCTATTCAGGACGACTACATCGAGAAGTATCTGGCGGAGAAACCGCTCCACCTCGTAGCCACCTTGGACGGCAAGGAGGCCTATCGAGATGCCGAGTTTGTGGTGATTGCCGCACCAACGAACTATGACCCAGTGAAGAATTATTTCGACACGTCACACGTAGAGGAAGTCATCGAACTGGTGAAGAGCGTCAATCCCCACGCCATCATGGTCATCAAGAGTACCATCCCAGTCGGTTACACGGAAAGTATACGGAAGAAGCTCCATACGGAGAATATCATCTTCTCTCCAGAATTCCTGCGGGAGAGCAAGGCTTTGTACGACAATCTCTATCCCAGCCGTATCATCGTGGGTAGACCTGAAGGGGACAGTCGTCTAGACCAGGCGGCCCACACCTTTGCCGCACTGTTGCAGGAGGGAGCCATCAAGGAAGACATTGACACGCTCTTCATGGGCCTGACCGAGGCTGAGGCGGTGAAACTCTTTGCCAATACCTATCTGGCGCTGCGCGTGAGCTATTTTAACGAGTTGGACACCTATGCCGAGTTGAAAGGACTGGACAGCAAGGCCATCATCGAGGGCGTGGGACTCGACCCACGCATAGGCGGTCACTACAACAACCCATCGTTTGGCTATGGAGGCTACTGCCTGCCGAAAGACACCAAGCAACTGCTCGCCAATTATGCAGACGTGCCAGAAAATCTGATACAGGCCATCGTGGAGAGCAACCGTACCCGTAAGGATTTCATTGCCGACAGGGTGTTGCACAAGGCTGGTTATTACGAGGACTACAACCGGGGAGATTTCAAACCTAATGAGGAACGGACATGCGTGGTGGGTGTCTATCGCCTGACCATGAAGTCGAATTCGGACAACTTCCGCCAGTCTTCCATCCAGGGGGTTATGAAGCGCATCAAGGCCAAGGGCGTTGAAGTCCTTGTCTATGAACCGACACTGGAAGACGGGAGCACATTCTTCGGTAGCAAAGTGGTGAACGACCTGGACGTATTCAAGACACGCAGCAAGGCCATCATTGCCAACCGCTTCGATGATGGTCTGAAGGACGTGGAGGATAAAGTGTACACGCGCGACATCTTCCGCAGGGATTGATGCCCCGCCCGAAAATGTCCGCAATTTTAACTTGCTGAACTTGAGTCAGTTTTTCAAGCAGCCAATAGGTACCACAAAGACACCATCCTTGCGGCGATAGGCATACGGGCCGACACCTGTAAGTACCATCATGAACGAAGGACTTCTCATGCGAGAGGTGTCAATTTGTCGGGAAAGTGAAAGGAGGTTCTTCGCGCCCTCCTCAATGAGCGTGTCGCCACCAAGCTTGATCTCTATGAGTCCATAGGTGCCATTGCGGCGATGAAGGACAGCATCGCACTCCAGGCCATTTTTGTCGCGATAGTGGTAGAGCATACCGTCAAGAGACTCGGCAAACACACGGAGGTCACGGATGGCCATTGACTCAAAGAAGAGACCGAAAGTGTTGAGGTCGTTAAGGAAATCTTTAGGACCAATACCCAGTGCTGCCACACCGATGGATGGATCGGTGAAGTAGCGGGTGTTACTCGTGCGGATGGCCGTCTTGCTGCGCAGATTGGGATTCCAAGCGGGCATATCCTCGATGACAAATATTTTTTTCAAGGCTTTAATATACGATGCGACGGTGACTTCCGTAAGGGACGAACTGTCGTTGTTTCGCATATCGGCACAGATGGCACTATAGTTTACGGATGTTCCCTGATGGCGGGCATAGGATCGCATGAGTAGTTTGACCCTTTCGGGGTCTCGCTCCACTTCATCAGCCCGCTGGATGTCATAGTGCACCACTGCGTCATAGTAGTCGTAAGCTTGGTCAAGGGCTATCGTGTCTCTGAGCAGCGAGGCCTGTGGCCACCCGCCACGACAGACGAGATAGGCCAGTTGTTCAATATCGATGGCGTTCTCTGCAAATATCTGCTTGGGGGCATCAAACAGAGAACCGATGCTGACTGTTCCTGTTGACTCGCCTGACTCAAAAAGACTCATAGGCCGCATGGTCAACCTGCTGATGCGCCCAGTACCTGTATGGACAATCTCGTCAGAGCTCACGGGAACGGCAGAGCCTGTCAATATAAACTGTCCAGGGGCTTCACGATTGTCAACCTCGGAACGCACAGTGTCCCACAATGCTGGTATGGTTTGCCATTCGTCTATGAGGCGAGGGGTGGCTCCTTGGAGCAGGAGCGAAGGGTTCATTTCTGCCAGTTGCTTACTTGTACGAAGGACGGCATTGTCGCCCAGTTTCAGGGTGCTTCTGGATACCTGGGTTGCAGTGGTGGTCTTTCCGCACCACTTTGCACCTTCAATGAGAACAGCCCCTTTGCCAAGGAGTTTGCGCTTCAGCAACGTGTCCGCTATGCGATGTTTGTATTTTGCCATGACCATTTCAGTTATTTGGCCACAAAGTTAGTCATTTAGTTTGGAACTGACGAAGAAAACCAGTTAAATTTTAGAGTTTGGCACAATTCCGCTTCAGAGTTTGGCGCAATTTCGCTTTAGAGTTTGGCGCTTGTCGTGGGGAAGATCAGAACGTTTGACGCTGTAGAAAGCAAGCAGATGAATGTGGTAGCAAATTTACGATTAAAATACAAATTTACAATTATGACTTCAAAACTTATCATTACCTCTCTCATCGGTGCGTTGTGTGCCATTGCGGCTGTGCGCTGGATTTACTTCAAGATTCTCAAGATTGCCTTCATGAAGGGGCTGGTGGACAATCCCGATGCCCGGAAGTTGCAGAAGCGCCCCGTCCCCGTGGTGGGCGGATTGGCCGTGTATTTCGGGCTACTGGGCGGCATCATGGTGGTGGCCGTATCGCCCCAACTGCTCAGTCCCGGGATGCCGCACATCTGTCTGTTTCCCGTGTTCACCGCGATGAGCATCCTGCTCTATGTCGGTGCGCTGGACGACATCGTGGGACTCTCGCCCACCTCGCGTTTCGTGCTGGAAACCATCACCGTGCTATGTCTGATTTTTGCTGGCGGCATGAGCATCGACACCTTCCGTGGGATGTGGGGCATCTGGGAGTTTAGCTGGTGGGTGGCTGTGCCTCTCACCGTTTTTGCCGGGGTGGGCATCATCAATGCCGTGAATATGATAGACGGCGTCAACGGACTGTCCAGCGGTCTGTGTGTTGTCAGCTGCATCCTGTTTGGTGTGGCCTTCATCAAGGCCATCATTGCCAACCGCTTCGATGATGGTCTGAAGGACGTGGAGGATAAAGTGTACACGCGCGACATCTTCCGCAGGGATTGATGGGCGGCAGATTGGCAAACATGACGAACGAGACGTATGCGGCCCTATCTGAGCGGTGTTTGCAAGTGAGTGAAAATGATTTTGATTATAACAAACAGATAAATAAAACCATTATTTTTATAAATACTTAAGCGTTATGATTTTATACGAAAAAATGATTAAACGACCATTCGATTGTGTGTCTGCCTTTTTGGCCTTAGTTGTGTTTTCCCCACTATGCTTAATTTGCTATGTGATGGTAAAGCGAGAAGACGGGGGACCAGCCATTTTTAAGCAGGAAAGGATTGGTTTGCATGGCAAACCGTTCTACATCTACAAGTTCAGGAGTATGCGGCTGGATGCCGAGAAGTTCGGACCGGCCCTGTTTAAGGGTGAGAAGATAGACCCACGACTTACAAAGGTGGGGCGTTTCTTACGGGCGCACCATTTGGACGAACTGCCACAGTTGTGGAACGTGTTTACAGGCGACATGGCTTTCGTTGGGCCGCGTCCGGAACGGAAATTCTACATAGACCAAATCATGGAGCATAACCCACGTTATGAAGAACTGTACCGCATCCGTCCAGGCGTAACGTCATTTGCAACCTTATATAACGGTTACACGGACACCATGGAGAAGATGCTCAAACGTTTGGATTTCGACTTGTACTATGCGGAACGCTGTTCCCTCGCTACAGATGTCACGATTCTGACAAAGACGTTTCTGAGCATTGTCGTGGGGAAGAAATTCTGAAAACGGAATTTGCTTGTCATTTAGTCTGATACTGACGAAGAAAACCAGTTAAATTTTAGAGTTTGGCGCAATTCACGTAATACTCATTTAATTTCACAATCACTTTTTTAATAACAATATTATGAACAGACAAGTAATTTTAATCGGAATGTTTCTGTGTGCGCTGTCGTCCAGCGCACAGGAGGCATCGGTGCCAGACACGCTCCGCACGGAGTTGCGTCTGGACGAGATCGGCGGGCCTGCCGACCTGACTACGGCAGGCAGCGGCACGGGTAACTGGTTTGTCAGCCTGTCGGGCGGCGTCAATTCCTACGATGCTGAGGCCAACAACCGCTATGACAACCTCTTGGAGCGCACGGAGCTTTCCCTGCGGATGGCCGTCGGCAAGTGGGTCACTCCCGTAT
>CAVAIX010000150.1:0-5768 GCA_963588695.1 Bacteroidaceae bacterium
ATGTAAAAAAGGGAAAGAACCAGTTGGTGCTGAAGGTGAGCAATGTCCTTGCAAACCGCATGATAGGAGACGCTGGCCTGCCTGAAGCCCAGCGTGTAACCTACTCACAACCGCATATATATAACACCAATGATCGACTCATACCTTCTGGCATCTTCGGAGGGATTATAACGATTGAAAAGCACTAAAAAAACTCCTCACGGCGATGTCACCGTGAGGAGTTTCTTGACCCTTTTACGGGAATGAACCATGATTAGATCACTCAGCCGGAGCCTGTCCTATCAGCTCCATGAACTCATCAAGTTTCGGAGTGATGATGATTTGCGTGCGGCGGTTGCGCTGCTTGCCCTGTTCGGTGGTGTTGGACTGGAGCGGATTATACTCGCCACGGCCTCCTGCCGTCAAGCGTTTCGGGTCTACACCATACTGGTTCTGCAGGGCCTGCACCACGCTGGATGCACGGAGACAAGAGAGGTCCCAGTTGTTGCGGATGTTTTCTCTGGAGATGGGCACGTTGTCGGTGTTGCCCTCGATGAGCACATCGTAGTCCTTGTAGTCTTTGATGATCTTGGCAATCTTCGAAAGGGTCTCTGAGGCGCGATCGTTGATTTCATAGGAACCAGACTTGTAGAGCATGTTGTCAGCCAGTGAGATGTAGACCACACCCTTGAGTACCTGTACGTCAACCTCCTTGAGTTCCTCCTTCGAGAGGGAGCGCGTCAGGTTGTTGGTCAACACGACATTGAGCGAGTCGCTCTTCGACTTCACCTCCACCAAGTGGCGGATGTACTGGTTGGACTCGTTGATCTGATCCACCAGTTTATCGATGCTGACGTTGTTCTGTTTGGTGTTGTTCAGACTCTTGTCGAGCGACTGCTGCAGGGCGTTCACCGTCTGCTCTTGTCGCTTGAGCTGGTCTTCCAAGCTGGCCACGCGAGCGTTGGCGGCAGCCAGTTTCTCCTTGGTGTCCGAATAGTTGGTCTGCAAGGCCTTGTTCTCTTCCTGGCAGGCAACCAGGTCTTTCTTCGAAGCGCATCCCGACATCATCAGGACTGCTGTCAGTGTCAGGGCAATAGTAACTTTCTTCATAATTCTTATTTTTTTAGTGAATGTTTATTTTACCAGCACCACCAGATACTTGCTGGTGGACCAGAACAGTTGCGGATTAGTGATGCGGAGCACATACTGCTTGTTGGCGTCGCGTTCGAGCGTGTAGCTGGCCTGCGGATGGGCGGTGAGCAGTTGGGCGGAACGCGAATAGAGACGAATCTCCTTGTCCACACGGATATCGATCTTAGTGAAATAGTCACGGTTGAAGTTCGACTGGAGCACCTTACCATCCACGATGATGCGCTGCTCCTTGAGTTCCTTCCGAGTGCCGTAGACGAACCATGCGGTGTTGAGTTGTTTGTCCTGTGCAGAGATGGTCTGCGACTTCTGACTACTCTCCTCCTTGAGCGACGACACGTTGCTGTTGAGGTCGGTCACTTCCTTGTCGAGTTCGTCGATGCGCACGTCCTTGGCTTCCAGTTCGGCGCGGAGCTGACGAATCTGTGCGTCCTTCTCCTCCATCTGCCGCGTCAGGTTGTCGAGGGTGCGGCGCAGCTCATCGCTGGCCACTGAGCTTTGGCGCAGCTGGTTGCGCATTTTATTGATGAGTTCGCGGTTGTGCTGCATGGTCTGCTGGATGACCTGAATATTCTCGCGGATGCGCTCCACGGCGTTAGCTCCTTCGCCGCGCTGTTCCACGGTCACCCGGTTCTGCGCTTGGTTGATCACGCGAAAGCCCTCCTCAATATCATTGATGGTGGCCACCATGTCGGTTATTTCGTTGTCCTTCTGCTGGATGACGCGGTTGAGCGAATCGGTTGTCTGTGCCAACCGCAAGTCTTCCTGTTTCGGACCCTTCTGCCCACAGGCCACGAGTACCAAGGCTCCGACAGCCAGTGTTATCATCTTCTTCATAGCGTTTTCCTTTCTTTTAGTTTATTATTCTGTTACACATAAGTTTGTTTCTTTCTCCTTGTCTTTCGTGGGTTTTCCTGCTAAAACAATCACGAACTCGCCGCGCGGCTCATGCTCCTGGAAGTGGCGGATGGTCTCGTCCAGTGTACCGCGGACGCTTTCCTCGTGCACCTTGCTGATCTCGCGACAGACGCTGACGAGGCGGTCGCTGCCCATCACTTCAGCCAACTGCTGGAGCGTCTTCAGCACGCGGTAAGGCGACTCATAGAAAATCATCGTGCGCTCCTCGTCGGCCAGCGCCTGCAACTTCGTCTGCCGTCCCTTCTTCTGCGGCAGGAAACCCTCGAAGCAGAAGCGGTCGCAGGGCAGTCCGCTGCTGACCAAGGCGGGCACGAAGGCCGTCGCACCGGGCAGTGTCTGTACCTCTATGCCAGCGCGCACCGCCTCGCGCACCAGGAAAAAGCCGGGGTCGGAAATGCCCGGAGTCCCTGCATCGCTGATGAGGGCAACGGTCTGTCCGGCCTTCAGACGTTCTACCACCGAGGCACTGGTGCCGTGCTCGTTGAACTTATGATGTGAGAGCAACCGCTGCTGAATCTGGAAATGCTTCAGCAGAATGCCCGAAGTCCGCGTGTCCTCAGCCAACACGAGGTCAGCCTCCTTCAGGATACGCACAGCACGGAACGTCATATCTTCCATGTTGCCCACGGGCGTAGGAACGATGTACAGAATCCCCATAGTCGGGGACAAAGTTACGAATTAGAAAAGAGAATACAAAGAGAACGCGAAGAAAATTAGATTTTTTTTTGGTAATTTCAGAGAAACTTCTTACCTTTGCACCCGCTTTCAGAAACAACGATCCGCTAGCTCAGTTGGTAGAGCACAACACTTTTAATGTTGGGGTCTTGGGTTCGAGCCCCAAGCGGATCACATGGAACGGCTTTTTTGAGAGAGTCTATTCCGGACGCAAGTCAGAGGGGCGTAGCCCAGTTGGTTTAGAGCGCTGCAGTCACATTGCAGAGGTCCCCGGTTCGAGCCCGGGCGTCCCTACGTTTGTAACCGGAACTGAAAGGAAAACCGCTGCCGACACATTCTACTAAATATCTACTAAACAACAAAATCTGAAAGAACACATGAGAAAACTTTTTGCTATCGTTGCCGCCTGCCTGATGGGCATAGGTGCAAAAGCTGCCTGTGGCAACAACTACGATGCGCTCTACGACGGTCTTCCCTTCGAGATGAGCAAAGTGACCCGTCCACAGTTTCCCGCCAATGCGGTCAACCTCCGCGACTTTGGTGCCGTCGGCGACGGCTCGTCGCTCTGCACAGAGGCTTTCCGTCAGGCCATCGAGGCACTGTCGGCTAAGGGCGGCGGTCGACTGAACGTGCCGCAGGGCGTATGGTTCACTGGTCCCATTGTCCTCAAGAGCAACATCAACCTCCATTTGGACAAGGGTGCCATCATCCTCTTCTCACCCGATGATGCCCTCTATCCCTTCATCCACACCTCCTTCGAGGGTCTCGACACGCGCCGCTGTCAGTCGCCCATCTCGGGTACGAACCTGACCAACGTAGCCATCACCGGCCAGGGAGCCATCGATGGCAACGGTGAGTACTGGCGTCCGTTGAAGAAGCAGAAAGTGACTGAAGGGCAGTGGAAGGCCATCACCTCCCGCGGTGGAGCCTTCAAGCGTCCCGACTACTGGTTTCCCACCGACGGTGCACTGCAGGCTGACAACAACGCGAACATGAACGTGCCGGCCACACCAGCCACCGAGGCCGACTGGAACAACATGAAGCGCTTCCTGCGCCCCGTCATGGTTAGCTTGGTGGGCTGCAAGAACGTATGGCTGAAAGGGGTCACCTTCCAGAACTCGCCAGCCTGGAACCTCCATCCCCTAATGTGCGAGAATGTGCTCATCGAGGATGTGTTGGTGCGCAACCCAGCGTACGCACAGAACGGCGACGGACTGGACTTGGAGTCGTGTAAGAACGCTCTGATCGTCAACTCCACCTTCGATGTGGGCGACGACGGTATCTGCCTCAAGAGTGGCAAGGATGCCGATGGGCGCAAGCGCGGCATTCCATGCGAGAACGTCATCATCAGCGGTTGCACCGTCTTCAAAGGTCACGGCGGCTTCGTGGTGGGTAGCGAGATGAGCGGTGGTGTAAAGAACATCATGGTGCGCGACTGTCAGTTTCTCGGCACTGACGTAGGACTGCGTTTCAAGAGCACACGCGGACGCGGCGGTGTGGTGGAGAACATCTTTATCCGCAACATCTCCATGTTCGACATCCAGACTGACGTCATTACCTTCGACCTCTACTACGGTGGGAAATCGGCCGTGGAAGCACTGGCCGACGGCGACGAGAAGAAGCAGCAGGCAGTCCCCGTATATAAGGTTGACGAAACCACTCCATGCTTCCGCAACATTGACATCCAGCACGTGGTCTGCCGCACCGCACGCCGTGCCGCCTATTTCAACGGTCTGCCAGAAATGCCCGTCACCAATATCAACATCCGCGACCTGGAGGTGAACAACGTGAAGGAAGGTATCGTGGTCAACCACACCAAGGGTGTAACACTCAACGACATCCACGTGCAGACCACTGGCCACATCTTCCAGGCCAACAACTCCTCTGACATCACCGTCAACGGCAAGAGCTACAAGAAACTGCCGAAAGAAGGGCTTTCGCTCGACACGCTGTAAGCGGCATTTTTTTACGCGCTGCCCAGCGAGATTTTTTTCTCTGCCCAGAAAGTTTTTTCTTTCTGGGCAGAGACATTCTGTAATGACGAAAAAACGTTTGGCAGTCTCACGGAAAAGTCGTACCTTTGCAGGAGAAATAACACCTTGATTATAATAATGGCAGAGAAGAAATTCAAAAGAACAACGGTGACCGCAGCACTGCCCTATGCCAACGGCGGTGTGCACATCGGCCACTTGGCAGGCGTCTATGTGCCTGCAGACATCTACGTGAGATACCTCAGACTGAAAAAAGAAGACGTGATATTCATCGGAGGCAGCGACGAACACGGCGTGCCCATCACCATCCGCGCACGGAAAGAGGGCGTTACACCACAAGACGTGGTAGACCGCTACCATAAGATGATTAAAGACTCATTCGAGGCGTTCGGCATTTCCTTCGACATCTACAGCCGCACCACCTCAGACATCCACCACCGCTTCGCCGCCGAGTGGTTTCGCAAGCTCTACGACGAGGGAAAACTGACCGAAGAGATCTCCACACAGCTCTACGACGAAGAGGCCAAGCAGTTCTTGGCCGACCGCTACGTGACGGGCGAATGCCCCTACTGCCACAGCGAAGGGGCATACGGTGACCAGTGCGAGAAGTGCGGACGCGACCTATCGCCCTTGGAACTCATCAACCCGAAGTCGACCATCAGCGGTTCTACCCCTGTGATGAAAGAGACCAAGAACTGGTATCTGCCCCTCAACCAATATCAAGACTGGTTGAAACAATGGATTTTGGAGGAGCACAAGGAGTGGCGACCCAACGTCTACGGACAGTGTAAGTCGTGGCTCGACATGGATCTCCAGCCGCGTGCTATGACGCGCGACCTCAACTGGGGCATTCCCGTCCCCATTGAAGGAGCCGAAGGCAAGGTGCTCTACGTCTGGTTCGACGCGCCCATCGGCTACGTGTCGAACACCAAGGAGCTTTGCGAGAAAGACCCTAAGCGCTGGGGCAACTGGGAGACTTGGTGGAAAGACAAAGACACACGCCTTGTCCACTTCATCGGCAAGGACAACATCGTGTTCCACTGCATCATCTTCCCC
>CAVAIX010000151.1:0-5757 GCA_963588695.1 Bacteroidaceae bacterium
GCTCAATGCAGAGTACAAGGGTTTCGACCTGACCATCTTCGGTACAGGTTCTGCTGGCAACAAGATCTACAACCTGATGGTGTCTGCCGACCGTCCTATGGTCAACGGCATTGATGTCTACTGGAAGGACTCCTGGCGAGAAGACCATACCAATGCCAAGTATCCTGATATGAGAAAAGTGGCCACCGACTGGAAATTCTTCAGTTCCAGTGCTGCGATATTCAGTGGCTCATACTTCAAGTTTAAGCAGATTCAGTTGGGCTACACGCTGCCCAAGTCTGTCACTGGACGGATAGGCATCAGTGACCTCCGTGTCTTCTGCTCATTGGATGACTTCTTTACCATCACCAGCTATCCCGGTGCAGACCCCGAAACGGCTTCTATGAACAGTTCGTCGTCCCGTGGCTTCGACAACGGTACTTATCCCACCTCCAAGAAAATGGTGTTTGGTGTCAATGTAACATTCTAACCTTATATAAACGATACAGCTATGAAGAAAATCATATTTTCCACGATACTGACCCTTGCTGCCGCAGGCACCGTACCCCTTACCACATCATGTGAGGACCAGCTCGACATTGAGCAGAAGGGTGTGACTCCCACCGAGAGCTTCTATCAGACCGACAACGATGCGGTGTCTGCACTGACAGCAGCGTATGAGAGTTTTATGGTGTACGTCTTTGGACGTAACAATGCCTATATCTATACACCCTACAAGTTGATTACCAACGAATGTGGTGACGATGTGCTGGCAGCCGGTTCAAACTCGGGCGACAACACCTTCGGCATCATGCTGAACCAGTTCTACTACGATGCGGAAGCCGAGGTGCCCAGAAACATGTACTCGGGACTCTACCTATCGGTCTACGCATGCAACTTGGTGATTGACCATTTCTCGGAAGGCACGTCTGCCGTCCAGAAACGTTGCGTGGCCGAGGCGCGCGTGCTTCGTGCCTTCGACTATTTCCTGCTGGCCAACCTTTGGGGTACTCCTCCGTTGGTGACTCATGTGCTTGAGGCTTCTGCGCTGCCGTACAACTGCGACAAAGACCCCGAGAATCCCATGACCCATGAGCAACTGATCGAATGGGTGGCCACGGAGTGCGAGGATGCAGTAGCCAATCTTGACGAACGTGCCAGCACAGCGGACAAAGACGGAGCTGTGAAGGTGACAAAGGGTTTTGCCCATGCGCTTGCCGGCAAGGCTTACTTATTCGCTGGCCAGTATGACAAGGCAAAAGCCGCACTGAAGAAGGTGATAGACTCTGGCAAATATGCCCTTGTTCCAGGCGAGCAGTATGCCGACAACTTCCATATCGAGGGAGATGCCAACGAGGAGAAGGTCTTTGAGGTCAACTTCGAGTATAATTCCGGCAGAAGCGAGTGGGGTGGTCAGAACCAGCGCTCCAGTTGGATGGAGAGTAACTACTGGAACTGGCGTTCGGACCATTTCGTGGTGGCTCCGCAGAGAGTCTACACTGGCGGTCTTGACGGCTGGGGCGGACTGGGCGTTCCGCAGTGGTTTGGTGACGAGTTCTATGCCAACGATGGTGACTCTTACCGTCTGAAGGCCACCTTGAAGCATATTGACGATGCCGTTTACCATATGTCGTATGGTAATGACGAGATTGACAACATGACAGACGAGCAGAAGAAAGTCAGCACCAAAATCGGCATTAATGACCCGACCCAAGGTCTCTACGGCAACTCCACATGGTTGGCCTTCAAGCAGATTATCAGAGCTGCCGATACCGATGGACAGAAGTTGGGTACGAGTATCCGTTTCAATAACTACATCGTGATGCGCTATGCAGAGGTGCTGCTCAACTATGCTGAGGCTTGCCTCCAGACGGGTGACCAGCCGGAAGCCAAGAAGTACATCAACGCCATCCAGCAGCGCGCAGGTTCCAAGACCATCAGCGAAACCGTCGACATGGAGGTGCTGAAGCGCGAGAAATCTTATGAGATGTGGCTGGAGGGATGTCGCTGGTTTGACATCATGCGCTGGAAGGATGCCAAAGCCATCAGCCGACTGGAACAGTCTGGCACCATTGTGCCTCACCTGTGGGACAAGCTGTTCCGGGCACCGAAGGCGGACGACCAGAACGTGACTTGGGAACATGGCACGGAAGCCAACAGCCGCTTCTATACGACCAATACGCCCGAGACCAATTTCACCGTCGGCTTTAAGTCGGGCAAGCACGAGTACTTCCCCTATCCGCAGACCGTTAAGGACAAGAATCCCAATTTGGTTCAGAACCCAGGTTGGTAACCTTGTCAACCGAGGTTATTCCTATATACAACGAGGGGGACTCTGCTTGAGAGTTCCCCTCGTTGCGTAAAAAAAGCAAAGAAGGGAAAAATGTTACTGAGAAAAAAGAAATTGAAACACCTGAAAAGGTTAAGTCTCCAGTAAATGCTTACCTTTGCAGCGGAAATCCAAAAAACAGTGGAACACAAAACCCTATCAAAATAAAACTATATGACTATGAACAAAACAACACTGATGGCCTCCCTACTGACGGCCATGCTGCCAGCAACAGGCTTGGCGCAGAAAGCCACCATTACGGTGGATGTGAACCATCCTACGCATGTAATATCACCGACCCTTTTCGGCATCTTTCTGGAAGATATCAACCTCTCCGCGGACGGCGGACTCTATCCCGAACAGGTGAGAAACCGCTCGTTTGAAGATGCCGATACCTTGAGTTTCTGGACTTTCTCGTCGAAAAAGGGAAAGGCCGAGGTGGCGAAGGCTGACCTTAAGAACACGAAGAACCCTTCCGTTCCGTTGAACCCCGTCAATCGCCAGTTTCTGAAGGTGTCGGCTGATGGCTTCTTTACTGTCGGCAACAATGGATACTGGGGTGTGAATCTGAAAAAAAATGAGCGGTATGATTTCAGCGTCGCGCTGCGTAGCCCTGACGGTCGCGCGTATAAAGGCAGTTTGAAGGTGGCACTGGTGAATGGTCATGGTAAAGTGTTGGCAGAGGCCGCCTTGCCTGCTGCCACCAACGCGTGGGAGTACGCCAAGTTGGTACTCACGCCTTCCGAAACCTGCCACAAGGCCAAGCTGGTGCTCTCTGGCGAGGGACAGGGCGACCTGTGTATGGACATGGTGAGTCTGATGCCCCAAAAGAGATGGGGAAAGAGTGGCGTGCGCCCCGACTTGGGTCAGGCGCTCAATGGTCTGCACCCGACCTTCTTCCGCTTCCCTGGCGGCTGCTGGGTGGAGGGCGAGGAGATAGCTCAGCGTTACCAGTGGAAGCAAACCGTGGGTCCAGTCGACAGCCGCATCCCGCTTTGGAACATCTGGGGCTACAATGCCACCCACGGTATCGGCTACCACGAGTATCTGCAACTGGCAGAAGACCTCGGTGCTGAACCGCTCTTCTGCATCAATGCCGGTGTGTCGCACAAGGAAACCATTCCCTCCGACCAGATAGACCAGTATATCCAGGATGCGCTTGATGCCATAGAGTATGCTAATGGTCCCGTTACCAGCGTGTGGGGCGCTGCCCGTGCACGCAACGGCCATCCAGCTCCTTTCAACATGAAATACATCGAGGTGGGCAACGAGAACTATGGTAGTGGCTATTTTAAGAATTTCGAACTGATTTCCAATGCCATCCGTGCCCGTTATCCGGAGATGAACGTCATCGCCAACGATTGGAGTGGCTCGCATCCCACCGTGCCGACCCCGGCACTGATCGACGAACATTACTACAACACGCCAGACTGGTTCGTGATGAACGCCAATAAGTATGACAAGCGCGAACGGGGTGCTTCCAAGATATTCATTGGCGAGTATGCCGTGACCAGCCAGAGTGGCAAGGGCAATCTGCGAGGAGCCGTTGGCGAGGCTGCCTTTATGACGGGACTGGAACGCAACTCCGACCTCGTGGCAATGGCCGCCTACGCACCGCTGTTCTGCAACGTGAACCACCAGCGCTGGCCCATCAACCTCATCAACTACGACAACCACCGCTGGTATGGACTGCCAAGCTATTATGTACAGAAGATGTTTGCCGAGAACCAAGGAACGGAGAATCTCCTCGTGACCGTGAAGGGTAGCCCGACCGTCACTCTCCCGTCTTCTGTAGGCGGCATCGGACTGGGCACCTGGAAGAACAGTGCAGAGTTCAAGGAACTGAAGGTGACCACCCCCAAGGGGAAGGTGCTCTACCAAAACGACTTTTCTCAGAATATCGACGATTGGGAAAAACAGGGCGACGGAATCTGGAGCGTCAGCGACGGTGTGCTTCGGCAGTCTTCCTTCTCTACAGGTGTCACGGCTTTCACGGGTGACAACAACTGGAAAGAATATGTCATCACCCTCAAGGCTCGTAAACTGTCGGGCGAGAATGGCTTCCAGATCTATTTCCACCATCAGAAGGGCGTGAATGAGCGTCTGCGCTGGGACATCGGTGGCTACACCAACTCCATCAACGAATTGAAAACCAGTATGGACTCCGAGAGCATGAACTATTCCATCGAGGCGGGTCGCTGGTACGACATTCGTCTGGAGGTCTCGCCGCTCACCGTGAAGGGCTATATCGATGGGAAACTCGTGCAACAGGTGTCGTTGGTAGACAAAAACATGCAGACGCTTTGCGCCAGTGCTGCCCGTGATGGCAAGAGCGGTGATCTCATCGTGAAGGTAGTAAATGCAGGCCGTAAGGCGGTCAATACAACCATTGCCTTGAAGGGAGCTACCGCACTGGAAGCCCAGGCCGATGCTATCGTGTTGGCTTCGGCGAGCGAACTCGACGAGAACAGTCTCGATCAGCCTAACAAGGTAATGCCGAAAGAGGAGAAGGTAACCATAAAGGGCGGAAAGATTACCCGTAGTTTCCCGGCCAATTCGGTAACGGTATTGCGAATCCACAACAAATAGAAATATGAAACAGATGAAAGATAGATTCCGTGACGGCATGGCAGGCTTGCTGTGCCTGTGTGGACTCCTTTGCGCCCATCTTCCGGGAAGAGCACAAACCAGCAGACTGCCCGATGCCGCAAGTCCTTACTTTGCCCCAGTCGGCGACCAACCGACCATGCCAGATGCGGCAGGGTTTATCCGGCGGTGGCTGCTTTTGGAGCCGATTCCCGTGTCTGTCAAGTCGAACACGGTCTTTACGGACTCCTGGCTGAAGGAGACATTCAGCGCATCATATTTCGCGAAGCAATTGGAAATGCTGCCCAAGGACGGGGCTGCTGTGAGGGTGGGTAAGGAAAAACTGAAGTGGCACGCTTTGGACAGCAAACTGTATAATGTGAAGCTCTTCCGTTTCGCTACCTCCTTCAACAAGGCCAAGTATGGTGTGTTGTTTTGGGCAGTGACCGTTATAGAGTGTGCCGAGGAGATGCAGAAAGTGCGTCTGGCTGTTGGCTCGAACGGTGCTTCCATGTGGTGGCTCAACGGTGAGGAGGCTGTGATGCTTGAAGGCGACCGGCGTATGGTTCGCGATGATGTGGTGTCGAAGCAGCTGACCTTGAAGAAAGGGCGGAACATACTTCGCGGAGCCGTCATCAACGGCCCGGGCATGAGTGATTTCTGTGTCAGGTTCCTCGATGAACAGGGCAGTATTGTCCGTAACCTATCCATTAATGTAAAGTAAAACGATGAAGAAAAGTTTATGTGTCAGTGCGCTTTGCACTTTGTTGTCAGCTACGATGGGTGAGGTGAAAGCCCAGGTGGGAGAACCGTTTATCCACGACCCGTCGACCATAGCCGAGTGTGACGGGAAATACTACACC
>CAVAIX010000152.1:0-5654 GCA_963588695.1 Bacteroidaceae bacterium
GAAGAGGGCGGCAAGGATACAGATGACACCATAGAGTCCGTAGGTGAACCAGTAGCCCAGGCTGTTGGCCATGGGTACGAATGAGGTGGAGACAATCCAGTTGAAGATCCACTGGAAGGCTACGGCGATGGCCACGGCAGCACCACGGATGGTATTGGGGAACACCTCGGCGATGAGCACCCAGCAGATGGGACCCCACGAGAACATGAACGAGGCGGAATAGACCATGATGGAGATCATGCAGAGCAGCTGCAGATGTTCGTTGCCGAAGGTGCAAGCCACACCGATGGCTCCTAAGGCCATACCCAGCGAACCCGTGATGAGTAGGGGTTTGCGACCGAGCTTCTCCACGGTGAAGATGGCCACACAGGTGAAGCCGAGGTTCACCACACCGTTGAACACGGTGAGCATCATCGGGTTGTCGAAGCCCATGGCCTCGTAGATGCGCGGTGCATAGTAGAGCACGGCATTGATACCCACAGCCTGCTGGAACACGGAGAGCATCACACCGACGAAGATGCAGAGCACACCGTAGGTCAGCAGCTTCTCGCGCTTCTCGGTGACAGTATTCTTGATGTCCTGCAGAATCTTATAGGCCTCCCCTGCCCCGTTGATCTTGGCCAGGATGCGCTCGGCCTTGGCGTCCTCACCAATCATGGCCAGATAGCGCGGTGTCTCGGGCACGAAGCAGATCAAGATAGCAAACAGTCCTGCGGGCACCATCTCGGAACCGAACATATAACGCCAACCAGACTCGATGGCCCAGGCAGCATCAGCACCATTGAGCAGCTCGTTCATGCCACCACCCACACTGGCAATGGCTGGAGCGATATGGTCGCCGAGGATGAAGAAGTTGACAAAGTAGGTGACCAGCTGACCGAAGATAATGGCAAACTGATTCCACGACACCAACATGCCACGGATGCGGCTCGGGGCAATCTCACCGATATACATGGGGCAGACGGCCGAGGCCAAGCCTACACCCACACCACCGATGACGCGGTAGATGTTGAACACCACGAGCAAGGTCAGCGTAGGCTCACCCTTCGGCAGCACCATCGTCTCGGGAGACATAGACCCCCACGCCGATATGAAGAACATCACACCGGCAAAGATTAACGAACGCTTGCGCCCCCAGCGCGTGGCCAGTACACCCGAGATGGCTGAGCCGATGATGCAACCGATGAGCGCACTCGAACTCGTGAAACCATGCCAGAAGTCTGTATAGGTAAAGTCGTCGGCTCCCATGAAGAAGGCCTGTAAGCCCTTCTCTGCACCAGAGATGACCGCCGTGTCGTAACCGAACAAAAGGCCGCCCAATACGGCCACCATCACAATCGAAATCAAGTAGGATTTGCTTCCTGTCTGCTGTTTTTCCATAGTTTGTTTTGCTGTTTCTGTTATAATTATTGGTTTAGTGAACTACAAAAGTACTACATTTCCACCACTAACCGCCACTTCGCGACTGCTTTTTAACGTTTTTTGCCACACAAAAAAGAAAAAACGGAGTTTTCTTTGGCATTCCGCTCACTTATTCGTACCTTTGCACCCGCATTCGAGGAGGTGAGCCGCCGTGATGAAGACGGGGAGCGTCCGAGAGATGTCATAGTACAAAACATTTTTAATCATCAAAACAACATTATGTATTTAGATTCAGCCAAGAAGAAGGAAATCTTCGAGAAGCACGGACAGTCGGCCACCGACACAGGTTCCGTAGAGAGCCAGGTAGCCCTGTTCACCTATCGTATCAGCCACCTTACCGAACACCTAAAGAAGAACCGCAAGGACTTCGGCACCGCACGCAGCCTAACCAAGATGGTGGGTCGCCGCCGCAAACTCCTGAAGTATC
Source organism: Bacteroidaceae bacterium (assembly GCA_963588695.1). Classification (GTDB taxonomy): domain Bacteria; phylum Bacteroidota; class Bacteroidia; order Bacteroidales; family Bacteroidaceae; genus Prevotella. Next base: position 1,850 of record CAVAIX010000152.1, read on the forward strand.
TCTACAACAAGGATGTGAACCGCTACCGCGCGCTCATCAAGGAACTCGGTCTGCGTAAGTAATCATTACTTGACACAAGATTTAAAAGATTAACAATAAGATTTTCCAGTCTCACCCGCCCGCGAGGGTCGGTGAGACTTTTTTGTGTCAAGGAAGAATCTCACGGAGGGGAATCATCACGAAATCGCGCTGCTCCATCAAGGGATGGGGAATGGTGAGGTCAGGGGTGGTCAGATGGAGGTCGTCGTAGCGCAGGATGTCTATGTCTATCGTGCGGTCGGCATAGCCACGACTTCCTTCCGTCTTGTTCTTGCGCCCCATGTCGCGCTCGATGGCCTGTGTCAACCGAAGCACCTCATGGGGCGTATGGGCGGTGAGACAACAGACTGCCCCGTTGAGAAACTGGTGGGCAGACTCGAACCCCCAAGGTGCGGTCTCTATCCACGACGACTGGCGCACCACCCTACCCACACGACGGCCTATCTGACGGACAGCCTCATCGAGCATCTGCCTCCGGTTGCCTAAGTTGGAACCCAGAGCTAAATAAACCTCATGGAGCGGAGCGCCGCCTGCTGCCTGTGTCACAACAGCCTTCTCGTCAGTCATCGAGCACCAGCATGGCATCGCCGAAGCAACCGAACTGAAAACCGTTCTCAAGAGCCACCTCGTAAGCCTTGCATATTAAGTCGTAGCCTCCGAAGGCCGCGGCAGCCATCATCATGGTGGACTCAGGATGATAGAAATTGGCCACCAGGGCGTTGGCCACATTGAAATTATAGGGTGGGAAGATGAACTTGTTCGTCCAGCCGTCGAATTCCTTCAGCAGACCGTCGGTGCCCACGGCCGTCTCCGTGGCACGCAGCGTAGAGATGCCCACAGCACAGATGCGCCCTCCGGCCTGCTTGACCTTATTGACGGCGCTGCAAGCATCAGCACCCACCATGATCTGCTCGGAGTTCATCTTGTGCTTGGTCAGGTCTTCCACCTCGATATTATCGAAACTGCCTAAGCCGCAGTGCACGGTGATGCAGGGGAACTCCACACCACGGATTTCCAAACGTTTCATCAGTTCGCGACTGAAATGGAGTCCAGCAGCAGGAGCTGTCACCGCACCCTCATGGCGTGCATAGATGGTCTGGAAGTTCTCGCTGTCATCGGGTGTCGGTTCGCGACGATCCACGATGTAGCGCGGCAGCGGTGCAGAACCTAAAGCAAACAACTCGCGTTTGAACTCGTCGTGTGGACAGTCGTAGAGGAAGCGCAGGGTGCGTCCACGACTGGTCGTATTGTCGATGACCTCAGCCACCATAGGACCATCCTCGTCGAAGAACAGCTTATTGCCGATGCGTATCTTCCGAGCAGGTTCCACCAGTACGTCCCAGAGTCGCAGCTCCTCGTTGAGTTCGCGCAGCAGGAACACCTCAATCTTCGCGTCGGTCTTCTCCTTCGTACCGTAGAGGCGCGCTGGAAACACCTTTGTATCGTTGAGCACGATCACGTCACCCTCGTCGAAATAGTCGATGAGATCACGGAAGAGTAGCGGCTCGCTGGTGTCATTGCCCTCGCCATCCTTCTTACAGATGTCAATGGTCTGGCTCTTGCGGTGCACCACCATCAGGCGGCACTCATCGCGTCGATACACCTTGTCCACAGTGCCGTCCTCGTTCTCAAACGTCTTATGGGGCAGTTCCAATGCCACCTGCGATTCGGGCAACTTGAATTTGAATTGTGACAGTTTCATAGTCTTCTCTATCTCGTTTTTTCTTTTTCCGTTATGTTTTTCCTCACTACTTTTCTCAAGCCGTGGCTTCCCGTCTGTCCTTCCGCTGGAGGTCTTCTATCTCCTGTGCGGCCAACCACGCAGGGAAATCGTCTATCTGGATGCAGTCATCGACACGAACCTCGCCCAAACGAGTACGTCGCAGTGCCGTGAGGAAGGCACCACTGCCCAGGGCACGCCCGATATCGCGTGCTAAGGATCGGATGTAGGTACCCTTGCCACACACCACGCGGATGGAGAGTTGCATGAGCCGTTCGTCGAAGTCCGTGACCTCTATCTCTTCGATATGCACGGTCTTGGCAGCGAGCTGTACGTGTTCACCATTGCGCTTCATGCGGTAGGCACGCTCGCCCCCCACCTTCACCGCCGAATACTGCGGGGGCACCTGTTGGATGTCGCCTAAAAACTGCGGCAGTACCTGGTCGATCAACTGGCGCGTGATGTGGCGCGTGGGATAGGTGGCATCCACCGTATGCTCCCGGTCATAGCTGGCCGTAGTAGCTCCCAGTTGCAGCGTGGCGGTGTATTCCTTGCTGTGGTACTGCATGTGCTCTATCTCCTTGGTCTTGCCGCCCGTGCACAGTATCAGCACACCGGTGGCCAAAGGATCAAGGGTGCCCGCATGTCCCATCTTCACCCGCTTCACACCCAACTTCCGCGACACTAGATAGCGCACATGTGCCAGTGCACCGAAGCTCGACATGCGGTAGGGCTTGTCAATGCAGATGACGGTTCCTTGGGTAAAATTCATGCGTTATTCTTTTCTTATACCAGTGAGCAGATGACGGTGGCCACACCGGCCACGGCACAGTAGAGACCAAAGTAGATGAGTTTGCCTCGCTTCACGATGGCTATCATCCATTTGCAGGCCAGACAGCCCGACACAAAGGCAGCTAAAAAGCCTACCACCATAGGGAAGGCGCCGATGCCGCCCAATGTCTCTTCGCCACTCAGTCCCTTCAACAGGTCGAGCAGGGCTTCTCCTAATATCGGGGGAATCACCATGAGGAACGAGAACTGCGCCATCTTCTCCTTCTTGTTGCCCAACAGCAGCCCCGTGGCAATGGTGGTTCCGGAACGGGACAGACCAGGCAGTACGGCCACCGCCTGACTGAGACCGATAAGGAAGGCGTGCCAGGCACTGATATTCTCGCGCGGACGGGGCTTGGCTCGATAAGAGAAGGACAGCAACAGAGCCGTCACGATGAGCATACAGCCCACGATGAGTAGTCCCGAGCCGAACACAGCCTCCACCTTATCCTTAAAGAACACACCCACGATACCTATGGGTATCATGGAGATGACGATATTGAGGGCGTACTTCGTTTCCTCGTTCATCTGGAACTTGAAGAGTCCTTTCAGAATCCAGTCTATTTCCTTCCACAGCACCACCAGCGTGCTCAGCACCGTGGCCACGTGCACCATGATGGTGAAGGTCAGGTTGTCTGCAGCGTCAATGCCAAACAGATGGGCACCGATAGTCAAATGACCACTGCTACTGACGGGCAGATATTCTGTCAGTCCCTGTATCAGTCCGAGAAGGAGTGCTTCCAACCAACTCATTGTCTGTCGCCCTCCATCGTTTCGTGGGCAGATGCTTCAGTGTCCTTCGGTTTGTGCATGACCCCATATGCCATAAAGACAAAGCCAAACAGGCAGGTGATGGGAGCCACGGTGATGCGGCGCGTGCTGAATATGTCAGCGTTGTATGCTTCCACTGTAGAGCCGCTACCGCTCATCAGCAGAAAACCGATGATAACGATGGCCATACCCACCGCCAGAAGCAGATAGTTGACGCGGTCGAAAGCGAGGTTTTTCTTATCCATAGTCGTTGTTGTTTTCAAAGGGAAAAGTGTGTGATATCAGATCTTGTAGAGTTGTCCTGCCGTCATCCGTAGGAAGCGGTTCACGGAAACCCAGGCACACAGGGCCGTGATGAGCAAGCCAAAAAGGAATACAGCCACAGCGGTGATGGTCAGTTCAACCCAGGTAATAACGTTGAGGATGCCGGGCTGCATGACGTAA
>CAVAIX010000153.1:0-5615 GCA_963588695.1 Bacteroidaceae bacterium
TGGCCAGGAAGATGTAGACGAGGTAGGCCCACCAGGAACGCCAGAAGGGTGGAGCAATGTCAATGGACAGTTGGGCGGTCGAAGCCTCCGTCCAGTCCTGCCCTCTTAACTTGGCTCGTAGCACGAAATCGTATTCCCCTGGAGTCAGGCCGCGAAAGGTGACTTCGTTCTCGTCCCCCAGTTCAAACCATTTGTCGGACAGTCCTTTCATCATATAGGCATACTCCACGTTACCAGCTTGTGCGAGGTTCTTTACGGTGAATGTCAGCCGAAACGTGTTCTGCTGGTAATTCGTGTGCATTTTTCCCTTGTTGCAGGGGAATATTAGGGTTTTTGTTGTTTCTGAAGTCGTTGTGCCATACACTTCACAGGAGGCAATGACGGCATCGGAGACCCTGTCGTTATACTTCATCCGCTTAGGCTGGAAACAGCCCACTCCAGCCAGTGAACCGAAACACATGGTGCCGTCGGGGAGCACCGTGGAGGCTCCCGTCACGTAGCAGCCCGAAGGCAAGTTGCTTTGCCGACCGAAATGGTAGAACCGCCTCTTCTGTGTGTCAAACTTGGCCATGCCAGAGTAGGTGCTGAGCCAAAGATTTCCTAATTTGTCTTTCTGGATAGCACATACATATTCGTCTTGGAGTCCTTGCCGTCTGCCGTATGTTTCGACAATTCTGGGATGATTGATGTCCTTGATATAGGCCAGTCCTTTACTGGTGCCTATCCACAGCCCCGTTGCATCATCCGAGTAGAGGCAGTTGACATTGGACGATGGCAAACCATCAGTCTCTCCTATCCTCTGGAAACTTCTGTTTTTGTCAAAAATGTAGAGTCCAAAGGTATTGGTTCCCATCACCATTTTCTGCCCGATGCGTTTCATCCCGAAGACCACGGCATTTCTCAGTGCTTTGTTTTCCGCTGTGGGGCGATTTATCTTACCGTCCTTCCAAGTGTACATCCCGTATTCGCTACCTATCCAGATCGTTCCGTCCCAATCTTCGTAAAATGAACGGATATCCGATGCGGGATGTCCGATGTCCATATATTCAAACTGTCCCGTCGTGGGATTGAGGCGGAATGCTCCTTCGTCTTCCACTCCCAGCCAGATAAAATCCTGGCTGTCGGCCATCATGCAGTGTACGAACGCCTGTGGATGCTTGATGAGGCCGTCGATGTGCCACCGTTGCGTCTCGTGTTTTTTTCCGACGCGGCAGATTTCGTTTTCGCTGCCCAGCCACAGGTTTCCGTGCCTGTCGCTCGTTATGCCGTAGGTGCGTATAGGATCCCTGTTTTGGTCGTAAAGCAACAGGGTCTTGAACAACGGTTGCTCTGCGGGAATGAAGTCCACGCCCGTGCTGTGGTTGCCCACCCAAATATTCCCGAAGTTGTCGCAGGCTATGCTTCGCGTATTGTTGCTCGTCAATTCCGCCCGACGCTGTTCGTCATACAGAATAGGTCCCGATTCGGGAAGTTGGCTGTTTTTGACAAAGCTGATACCTCCCATGTCTGAGGCCACCCAAAGGTATCCGTCACCGATGTCAAGGAGGTTGAACACGTTGTCGCCAGCCCCTCTTCTACCATGTTTCACCACTCGGAACGTCTCCGTTTTCGGGTCGAACAGCGCCAGTCCCATGTTGGTGCCCACCCAGATGTTGTCGTGTCGGTCTTTATAGATGCACCGCACATTGTTTCCAGGCAGGCTCTTCTCGTCTGTAGATTGATGTCGGATATTTCGTGTGTGTTTCGTTTTCAAGTCTACGATGGTCATTCCGTCTCTCAGCTGGTGTCCCAAGTAGAGTTGTCCCTTCCCGTCGTCCCTTCCTGTCCGGACATCCTTGACGTGGCAGGGCAGGGTGTACAGACTGTATGTCCTACAATCCATCTGCTGTATGGTGCCGCTGGCATGGATCAGCCAAATCTTGCCTTCTCCAGCATCCGTGATGCAGGGGATTTCTGTGCTGGCCAGTCCGTCCTTTGCCGTTAGGTGCGTGACTTTCCCCGTGGTACATTCGTAGATTCCCAGTACCCTGAGTGTGCTGATGAAAACCTTGTCCGTTCGGTGGTCGTAGTAGAGTGACAGTATGGTTTCTGTCCTGCCGTTGAAATCTGGAGTGTCGAAGACGGTACACGTGCGTCCGACGATGCGGTTCAGTCCCGATTCGGTGGCCACCCATACCCCTCCGTGCTTATCGATGACCATGTCTCTCACCAGATTGTTCGACAGTCCGTTCTCGATGTCAAAGTGCCTTTCAGTCACGTAGGTCTGTGCATGGATTGACGGTATGGTCGCCAGCAACAGGAAAACCAATTTGAGTTTCGTCATCTTTTCTTCTTTTCCTGCAAAAGTACAAAGAAAGAAAACAAAAGGAGCGCAAAAAGCATGAAAAATGGGCGCAGACAGATAATAAGGCGCTTTTTGAATGTTTTCCGTCCCATTTTTTTGCGGATTGTTTGTAATTTTGCACGATGATTGATTAAAACAAACGAAAACAAAACAAAACGACATGAAACAAGTCAGACAATGGTTAAGACAGGATCTGTTACTCCTGCCTCTCTTGTTCTTCTGCTGCAGTCAGAAGAATGTGGCCCAGAATCGGATTAGCCTAAACGGCCAGTGGCACTTCATGCTGGCCAAGACTGAGAAGCAAGAAAAGAAACTGGAGAACTTTGGAAAGGATACCGACCGGAGTAAATTGCCTGCCACGATTGAGGTACCTTCCAATTGGGCCATGCAGGGCTTTGAGGAACCCGTCTATCGAAGGTTCAAAGACAATCATGGCAGTGTAGGTTTCTATCGAAAGACCTTTGAAATTCCTCGTGAATGGTTGGATAAACGGGTGCTACTTCATTTTGGCGGAGTGTGGCAGAGTTGTGATATCTGGCTGAACGGACAATTTGTGGGCGACCATCATAACGGTTTTACGTCTTTTTCTGTCGACGTGACGGGATTGCTGAAGGAGCAGAATGTGCTGGCCGTCAAAGTCCAGCAGACGGGGTTTGGCTTTCAGCTTGATGTTTTTGACGACTGGTCGTTGGGCGGTATCTATCGCGATGTGTGTCTTGAGGCGATGTCTCGTGATCGTTGGATAGAGTATGTCGTGGCTCAGACCGATTTCGACAGCGCGTATAAGGATGCTATGCTCAAGCTCCGCGTCATGGTCGGCGACCAGCACAATCTCCCTGGCCCAGGTAATTATCCGAAGGAATGTGCCCCCTATGCCTTGCGTGTCCAGTTGAAAACGCTGGACGGTCGTCTGGTCTGTTCGCGACAGACAGACGTACCAGCCCACGTCCTCACCAGTCGCGAGACTCCTGTACAGATGCTCGTGGAGCGGCCGGCACATTGGACGGCAGAGACCCCCAATCTCTATCAGTTGGAGGTGAACTTACTGGAGAACGGCCAGACAAGCCATACCTGGTGTGAACGTATCGGCTTTCGCGAAATTTCTGCTAAGAACGGGCAACTGACTGTTAACGGACAGTCCGTAAAACTCAGAGGGGTGAACCGTCACGACGAACATCCCGATGTGGGACGTGCCACGCGCCGAGAACATTGGCTGCAGGACTTGATGCTCATGAAAGAGGCGAATGTCAATTATGTCCGTTGCTCCCATTACACACCAGCCCGTGGGTTTATAGAACTCTGCGACTCGCTGGGCATCTATGTAGGCAACGAGATTGCCTTTGGTGGCGGTGCGGTGATGGACTACAATCCAGCTTTGTTAGGCTATGGCCTGCAGCGTTCCTATGAAACGGTGATGCGCGACATCAACAGTCCCTCGATTATTTATTGGTCGGTCAGCAATGAGTCGCCTTTGTCAGAAAGCCAGTTGGCCATCATCAAAACCACCAAAGCCCTTGATCCCTCCCGGCCAGTCCTGATGCCTTGGCGTTATGAAGACTGGATGCCCGATGATACAGAACTCCTTTCCATTCATTACTGGCATCCGCGAGAATACGACTCCATCGCAGGCAATAGCCGACGCCCCATCATTACGACGGAATACACCCATGCCTACGGCGAGACGGGAATGGGTGGCTTGGAAGAACGATGGCGCATGCTGACCCGACACCCTGCTGGAGCCGGTGGTGCGGTGTGGATGTGGGCCGACCAGGGACTTCGGCTGAAAACGCCCGTCCCTCAGTTTAGGGCGAACAGCATGAACAAGGGCGACCGATTCCTGAGAATACAGAGTGAGGGATGGGACGGCATCACCGACAGTGATCGGACACCGACTGGTGACTTCCGTGAGTTAAAGGCGGTGTATGCACAGGTTTATCCTGCGGTAAAGTCTGTTGTGTACACTCTGGGACAGCAGACCGTCGACATTCCCATACAAAACGACTTTGATTTTACAAATCTCAATGATGTTGAATTGAAGTGGCGACTGTTTATCGACAGTCTGCAGTATGCAGAAGGAACGGCCATTGTCCCTGGTGCCCCTCATGCACAGGCTATTTTCCGGCAACCCTTAAATTTGGACAGCGCGGTAGACGGTCAGACGTGTTATGTGCAATATGATTTCATCGGCGAAGACGGACATCTGATTTCGCAGCGTGCAGTGGAACTGATTCCCCGAGAACAGAGACAAAACGGTGCGTCTCTACCTGCTACGGGTGTGAAAGTGTCGGAAACCAAACAGGGAGTGACGCTGTCCGTAGGGGTAGTGCAGTATGTTGTCAGCAAGGCCACTGGAGAAGTCTGCGCAATCCGCAACGGCGAGCGGTGTCTGGTGAAGGCTATACGTCCCGACATCTGGCGACCATGGGACGATTGTGAGGTAACGGTGTCTGCGGTAAGGAAAGACCGACATTTGGGCATTGACTACGACCATTACACGCCTGTTGTCGAATCGTGGACGTGTGGTGAAGAAGACGGCCTGCCGAGTATCAAAACAAGGGTGAAGTATGTGGTTGACGCGCAGAATACCTTTACAGTAGACTATCATTATGTCATAAACAGGCAGGGTCATCTCGCCATTCACTATTCCTTGCTACCGCAAGTTCAGGTCAAACGGCTTCCGTGGGTGGGAATGCAAATTGAGTCAGAGCCAGACCACTTCAACCGTCTGCATTGGCTCGGTCTTGGTCCGTGGGATGCCTATCCGAATCGAAAATCCGCTCCCTTCTTTGGATATTGGGGAGGAGCTGTGAATGATGCCGAGGTTCAAGGTATCAAGCAGATTCGCCAGATAGTGTGGGAGGGGCAGCAGGACAGTCTCTCCATTCAGTGCCATGATGCCTATATGGTGTGTGATGGTTCAGACGTAGGTATTTATTCCGCAGTATATCCGCGTCCAGAAAAGGGACGTGAGGCAGACGACTGGTTCCCCTTGCTGCGCACGGACGTGGGCGTGCCGTTCGTGGGGAGTTTTAGTCTGTCTGTAGAATAAAGGACAGCGATAGTACAAGTGTCCCGATGGGGCGGGAAGAGAAGGGTCAGACCATTGGTCTGACCCTCAATCTTTCATACAGCAGCCACAAAATCATTCATGGCAGATTTCGTCGCGCCCTTTGCTTGATTTTTGGGCGGTGGCATAGGAGTATACCGCGTAATTTTGCAGTCTCAAAAACCTAATTATGAATTTCTTAAAGCAATGAAGAAAACAAACAAA
>CAVAIX010000154.1:0-5571 GCA_963588695.1 Bacteroidaceae bacterium
GACGTACACAGCGTATGCAACGACTACCCTGCCCTACTGAGTTTCGACCTCGGACACATCGAGTTGGGAGATTCGGTCAACCTCGACGGTGTTCCATTCGAACGCATACGGCGGGAGATTTTCAACCATTTCAATCGTGGCGGAGTGGTCACGCTGTCGTGGCATCTGGACAACCCGCTGTCGGGAGGCACTGCCTGGGTGGCCGACTCGCTGAAGGCGGTAGAGACCAAGACCGTGGCTTCCGTGCTGGAAGGCGGACAAAAGCATGAGGTATTCTTGGGATGGATAGACAAGGTGGCCAACTTCCTCAACAGTTTAGAGACCCCCTACGGTGTGAGAGTGCCCGTGATATTCCGCCCTTGGCATGAACATTCTGGCTCATGGTTCTGGTGGGGACAGGAGCACTGCACCGCCCAGCAGTACAAGACGCTGTGGCAGATGACCGTTAGCCGACTGAAGGAGAAAGGGGTGGTGAACGCCTTATACGCCTATTCCCCTGGAACGGAGATGGATGGTGACGAGAAGAAATATATGGAACGCTATCCGGGCGATGACCTCATCGACGTGATGGGACTGGACAGCTATTGCTTTGCACCCAATGCCGACACAGTGAAGATTGCCGCCTTTGCCAGTAAGTTAGACAAAAATCTGGCAACGATTTGCACCGTTGCCAGAAAACATCATAAGGCTGCCGCACTGACCGAGACTGGCTACGAAGGACTAAAAACGCCCGACTGGTGGACTAAAACGCTGCAGCCTGTGTTAGACAAGCATCCTGTCTGCTATGTATTAGTGTGGCGCAATGCCTACGACAAACCGCAACATTTCTTTGCACCGTTCCCCGGTCAGCAGTCGTCCACCGACTTTGTGCGGTTCGTCAACAGCAAGCAGGTGCTGATGCGCAGTGACGTGAACAACATCTACTTCACCAAGGCGCGTCAGTAGGGCCACTGCCCAGCGGCCACGCCCTCCGTGATGCCCTGCATCATGTTGGTATTGCTGACCTTGAGAGTAGCGCGGTTGATGAGGCTCATGCCGTTGCTGCTGTTGATGTCCCACACAAGGGGCACGCAGCCGTTGTCAATGGCATAGCGCGTCACAGCAGCATACCAAGCCTTGATGGACGCATCGTGGACGGCATCCGTTCCAATCGTGAAACGCTGGTCGGCACCGTACTCTCCGACGATGACAGGGATTCCCTTGTCCACAAAGGCAGTTTTCATCTTCGCCATCTGGGCACTCACATAGTTCTCGGTATAATTGCTGCTCGTGTTGCGAATGGACACTGAACCTGTGTTGCCCTTGCCCCAGTAGTACCACATCTTACCCCAGCTGGCATCTTCCGACATCTGGGTGAACTGGTAGGGGTCGTAGAAATGGATCTCCATCATCAGGCGACCCGCATTCTTGTCGCTGAGCTTAGACACATAGTTGTTTGCCATCACCTTGTCAACACTGGTCTCTGGGCCTTGCACCACTAAGACGCGGTACTCATTGTTGCCACCAGTGGCCCGGACAGCGTCAATGAATGTCTGCTCGTATTCCGCCAAGCGACTGGCAAACTGGCTGTCTGCGATGTTCGCACCTTGATCTTGATAGGCACTTCCCACGCCAGGCTCGTTGAGACCAGCAAAGACCACGTGGTCGTCATAGCTCTTGAAAGCCTCGGCAATCTGTGTCCATATCTTGGTGAGTTGCTGTTTCTTCAGCGTGACATCGGCACTGGCCGTGAAGCCGTCGTGTTCCAGCCAACCACCGTCCCAGTGTTGGTTGAGCACCACATAGAGGTCAGCTTCCACACAGTAGTTGACCACCTCCTTGACACGTGCCATCCACTGCGGGTCGATGGTGCAGCTGGTCGCATCAGTGACATGTCCCATCACCCAAGCACAGGGGATACGCACACTCTTGAAGCCTTGCGCCTTGATGAAGTCAATCAGTGCCTTGGTGGTCTTGGTGCTCTGCCACGAAGTCTCGGTGGTGATACCAACGTTCTTCCACGAATTGCCATTGTCGCCAGCCTCCATGGTATTGCCGAGGTTCCAACCAGGATACATCAGTTTGGCCAGTTCCTTGGCATTGTACTTGATTTCGCCCGACGGGTCGGGAGTCGGGTCAGGCGTGGCCTCACCCTTCTCCTGGGTCACGCTCACCGTCTTGCTCTCCGTGCCGGCCTTCACGGTAATCGTGGTTGTGCGCTGTTCCGTAGTACTGTTGGCAGCAGCAGTCACGGTGATGGGTGTCACCTTCAGCGAAGGCGTGGTCTCGCCCACTGTCACCACACACCACGTCGCGTCACTGGAGGCACTGACCGTCTGTCCAGCCCGTGCGCTGACCGTCTGAGTGCCACCGTCCTTGGCGAACGTCAGCGTGGTCGGTGTCACCGTAAGCCCTGTAATCTCCGTTTCCCCAGACGGGTCGTCACTACCGCCACAGGAGGCGAAGGTCAGCGAAGCCATGAATGACAGCCCGATGACCAGCAGTCTTTTGTTGATAAGTCTTTTCATAGTTCTTCCGTTGTTAAGTTATGTTGTGTTGTAGAGATACGGACGGTGCACGTCACAGTACACCGTCCGTAGTCATTAGTAGTGATTTCCGTTATGTCTCATAGTCAGAACTCTGGCACAGCGAAGAGACTATGGATGGTAAACTTAGTCTCAATGGACTGACTGAACGCCAAGCCCTTTATCACGTCGCCATCTGGTGTGCCGAAGGCGCAACCGGCATTCTTGGTCGCTCCGTAGCAGTTCCACAGTTCCAGACGATACTTCGGATTCTCATTGCTGTCAATCACCTTCGCCTTATCGTAGGTCACAGACTTGCCATCGAGCAGCAGTTCATCCAGTGTGCCGTGTGTACCCGGGAAGAAGCCATAGAGATCGGCTATCTCGATGAAGGTCATGATAGAACCATCGGCGTGGTCACCGCTCTTATAGGTAATGTCGAACTTGTTGTTCTTGATGGAGTACTTGCCGTTCTCCTTCACCACCTCCAGTGCTGCACCTTCGTTATAGCCCCATGTGCCGCCCCAAGAGGGGTTGATAGTAACGAGGTTGGGCGTGTACAAGCCTGTACCATCGCTGGTATTGGACACCACAGTGAAGGTGACCTCGAAGGTTTTGTTGAAGGCAAGTGCCGTCTCGTTGGTAGTCTCACCGCCTCCCTTATGGAAAGGCGTATCAGCTAAGCCGTTCCATCCGTCATTGTGGCCGTAGCCCCAGATATTGGCCATCTCCACGCGGTAGTTACCATTGCCCTCCAAGTCACCATAGAAGAACTTGCTGGCATCGAATTTCACCTCGTTGCCGTCGGCCTTAATGGCATCAATGCGCACGAAGGCGTTGGGATAGGTCTTGCAGTAGTCTACAATATCAAGGACATACACCTTACCATTGGTACGAGGATACTTCGTATTGAACGTCACAGTGTACTGTTTCAAACCTGCATCACCACCCAAGACAGTGACCGTGGCTGAGTTCCACTCGTCTGGAGTGTCCGAATCACCACTATAACAGGTGAGCTTGGCAGTGAAACCGTTCTTCACGTCTCCCGTCACGTAGTTAATGCTCTCGAACTGATTGTCATCAGCACGGTAGACACCTATCTGCATAGACACGTCGGTGAGCGAGAGAATGCGCAAAGCAACGTTCTTCGTCTCGTTGATAGCCCCGATGAAGTTGGCAGGAATCAGCGGTTGGATGCTCAGCTTCACGGTCTTGTTCTTCTCGTCGATGGTATAAGTACCTTTCGTGTCTTGGAACGTGCCGTCAGCACCATCTGCTCCAGCGATATACTGGTGTACTTCCACCGTACCATCCTCGTTGAAGGTCATCGTACCCTGACAGTTCTTGGCATCACCGCCCACTACCCATTTATTACCAGCGAAGTCGGCTGCCCAGCACCAGCTGTTACCCACAACGGGCTGATTGTTGGTGACAGTAGCCCACGAGTCGTCAGATCCATAGAAATAGACAGGGCCAGCAAACTGATAGTAAGAACCATCGGGACGGAGGTCAATTTCCCAAGTCTTACCGATAAGTTTACTCTTGTCGAACTTCACATTCTTAGCCACAGACACAGGACGGATGGCGAGTGCCTGGTACACAGGAGTGGTGGTGCGACGCGAGGAGTTCTGGTCGAAGCTATACGCCATAGCAAACTGCTTGTCGCTGGCATTGATAGAACCAGAGAGGTAGTAGCCGTTCACACCCTCACCAGAGAAGGTTGACTGCGTACGGGAACCAGCCGCTGGCAAGAAAATCGAGTTGCCGTTCGGACCAGTAAGCTTATAGCCAGCCACACCGTCTTGTTCCGTCCATTCCTTCTTACACTCGGCGAACAACTCCTCAAACTCGCTGATAGTAGGCATGGTGACCCATGAACCATACACTGTGTTGGCCACATCGCGAGCTGTCTTGTAGATGTCAGCAGAAGCGTAGTTGTCTATCTCAAGGGAAGTCTGGAAACCTGTCATGTCGCCGAAGCCGAACAGACCCCCGAGTTCCGTCTCCTTGGAAGCACCCACATTGTGCTTTGCCCACTTGGTAGAGAGACCGAGGTCAACAAGGTCATTGTCGGGATCAAAGTCAGAGGCAGGGGTCGTGAAAGTGCGGTCTTCACCGAACACCGTACCATTGCCAAGGTCGAGATAAGCCGTATAGTGGTAGGTCGTATTAGGCAACAGTCCCTCGGCCTTAACCTCGTAGCTGTTGTTGATGCCTTCAGCGGCGATGCGCACACCAGCACGTACGTTCTCCGTACCTTCTACGCCCGAGATAACAATACCACTCACAGCATCCGACGGAGCCTCTGAAAGTTGTCCTTCCAAGACCACCGTATTGGCTGTCAAGTCCTTCACGCCACCGGTGATGGCTTTGGCATTGGTCATAACCGTACTCTGCACTTTACCCTTGTAGGTTACTCTGCCCTGCAGGGTCACATAAGCTTGATAGTAGACCACGTCATTGGGCATGCCAAGGATTGTGGCTTGAAACTCACCGCCACTTGTTGCAGCAATATTCTCGCTTAGGTTGTCCTCACTACTACCATAGTAAAAGCCCGTGGTATAAGAGCTGACCGACAAGTCTTCCAGTCCCTTCACTATACCATAGAATGTAGCGGATGTTGCCGTCACATCGGCCGACCCAGTGGTCACCGACTCGTCGGTAAGCAGCGGAGTCTTGTTGGCGAAATAATCATCGGAGTCGCTACAGCCTGCCATGAAGAGTCCCATGACAAAGGCCATCATTCCGTATAATATTTTGTTCTTCATAAGTTGATGCGATTAAAGTTATTGAATGGTACAGGATACAATCTCTATGTTGACACCTGAGAGGTCGACATTACCAGTCCATGAGCCCTCAGCATAGCCGTCCAGTTGGATAGAGAGGTCGAGGCAAGTTGCGGTGAAGGTCTGAGTAGATCCTGTATTGTTGGTCAGGCTGACGGTGGTCTCGCCACTGGTATTGACAGTCACTGCGTCATCAAGGTCAAAGCATCCAGGCTCCCAGGTCTGCTTGATATTGTTGTCGATGAGGGCGCATCTCGGTGTCTTGTTCCATGTCAGGCCGT
>CAVAIX010000155.1:0-5559 GCA_963588695.1 Bacteroidaceae bacterium
CCGCCTTTTTCACTTCTCCATGGAACATATACGTCAATGCGCAAAGGACGTCAGGTCAATCTGCTTGTAGGCCATCCGCTGGCGGCGCCACGTATAGAGACAGTGCAGCGTCCCGTCCTTGCCCTGAATCATGGCTGGATAGGAGTACTGGGAGATGGGGGAGTCTTCCAGCGTCAGCACCTTCTGCCAGTGGGAACCGTCGCCGCTCAGCGCGATAGCCAGTGGTGTGCGCGGTCCTTTGGGTGTGTCGGGCAGGGTCTCAAAGTCGTTGTATATCAGTGCGTGTCGTCCATCGCGCAGGGTGACGGCATCCGTACCACTTTGGTTACTGGGCACGTCGGTCAACACGACCTTCGACCAAGAGTCGCCATGGTCTGCCGAGAAGGAAGTGGCCAGCCGACCGTTTCGGGTGCGCATCAACACCTGCAGTCGTCCGTCGGCCAAGCGGAGGATGGAGGGTTGGATGCAATAGATGGGGCGTGCGCCCTTGCCTTCATGATAGATGGGGTGCGCTAAATCTTTAGTCTCGGCGGACAGGTCAGCGGTGGCTGGCGCATCGTCCGCCTCCACGGGTCCTACATATTTCCATTCCTTGGATTTCCAATCGTATATTTCCACATGGAAACGCCAACCCTTGTTCTCCGTTGACGAGGCGCAAATGAGTCGCCCGTCAATCCATTCCGGCTTGTTCTTGACCGGACCGAGAAATCCCTCGGGCAGCGGTTCCTTATCACTCCAGGTGCGCCCACCATCTCTCGACTTCGCGAGCCATCCTGTCCAGTCTCGCACCGATTCTCCAATCTTGAAGAACAGCCAAAGCTCGCCATCGGGCATTTCGCAGAGCACGGGGTTCCAGCAGGCCTTGCGCTTGAGCTGAGGCGACAGACTGACCAAACTCTTCTTAGTCAGATAATTGTATGTCAACGCGCCACGCTTGTCGCTGAGCGTCTTTACAGGACCAGCCTCAGCTGGTGTTGTCTGCTCACTGACGCCCGACAGTCCAGCCATGGCAGCCTGCGGTGTTCCGAGTTGGAACACGCCGTCGGCAGCGAGTATCGGTGCAGACCAGCGGTTCTCCCCTTTCTTCTTGACGTTGACATAGATGCAGACATCGGGATTGCGCTCATGGCTGCCTCCAAAATAAGCCGCCACCAAGTCGCCCTTCTTCGTCTCTACAATCGTGCCGGCATGTACCTGCGGGAAGGGTGCCTGCTCATAGAGGAACTCATCCTTGACGATTTCAGGGTAATCCGTCGGCAGGTTCGTGCTGAAATGG
This sequence comes from Bacteroidaceae bacterium, assembly GCA_963588695.1. GTDB lineage: Bacteria > Bacteroidota > Bacteroidia > Bacteroidales > Bacteroidaceae > Prevotella. The sequence goes on from CAVAIX010000155.1 coordinate 1,277, forward strand.
TGTTTGCCGGAGCCTACCGTCTTGATCATTCCGTCGGGCAACCACACCTCGGCCGTCGTGTTGCAAGGCACTTCCACGTCCCATTCCACGTGCTGCAACGTCTTTCTCCAGCGACTGCTGATTTTCCCGTAGGGCGACTCATAGTCAGCATTGACCCACTCACAGTCCTGGATGTCGAAGGATGGGCGGAGCGTGATGTGATGGTAGGCATCTTCAGTTCGGATGCCACCCAGATACTGATAACACCACGTGAGGAGGTCGCCCAACAGCATGACGTGGTTGCCCGAGTTCATCCGTGGACTGGCCGTGTTGCCGTTCCACAGTTCCCAAATGGTTGTCGCTCCGTTTTCGGCCATATAGCCCCACGATGGATAACTCTTTTGCGTGGCTAAGAGATAGGCCACGTCGGCGAAGCCATTATCGGAGAGCGTGCGCAGCAGCCACGAGATGCCGATGACTCCACACGACACGTGACCGTTGTTCTTGACGCAGACGTTCTGCACCACCTGCCGAACAATGTCGCTGCTACAACTGTCGGGCACGAGTCCCATGGCCAGCGGCAAGATATTGGCCGTCACCGTGTTGTTGCCGTAATAGGTGGAATCCGGGAAGAGCACGTGACCCGGACGGCGCGATGTGCCCTTTCTGACAGTCAGGAACTGGCGGTTGAACGCCTCCGTCATCGCCTTCCTAATGGGTTGCCAGCGTTCTGCCTCGCAGCCCCACTGCTCCAGAAGCTGGAGCACACGGATGAGGTAGGCCGTGGAGATGAGTTTCCCGTCGGTGATGCGGTTCGGGTCTTGGGCGTGGATGAGTTCGAGGGTCTCGGGCGGCGGACACCAGTCGCCGTATTTGTCTCTGATGATAATACCGTCCCGACCATATTCTTCGAGAATATGCTCCACCCATTTCCGAATGGCTGGATAGGCATCGTCGATGGGTTGGCGGTTGCCAAACTGTCGCCACAGCATATCGCAGGTGAAGGGCAGCGCGGCAGGCCACGTCACATTGTCCGTGTAGTAGTTCCAGAAGGCTGGAGCCACGTCGGGGATGCAGCCGTCCGAGCGTTGCGCCTCACAGATGTCGCGCATCCATTTGGCATAGAGGCGTTCGTTGTCAAAGAGGAAGCTCTCGCCCAGCGAACCCATGGTGCGGTCGCCCAGCCAAGGCTGCCGCTCGTCGCGCTGCGGACAGTCGACGGGCATTCCCTTGTAGTTGGAGGCAATGCCCCAAAAGGCGTTGTGCATCACCTTATTTAATATGGTGTCGCTGCTCTCGAAGTGGCCAGTCACCTGCATGTCGTCACCCACCGTCTCTGCCACGCAGTCTGCAGCAGTGAGGTTTTTCATTCCTTGTATTTCCGCATACCGAAACCCGTGGTAGACGAAGGTGGGTGTCCACCAGCGACCGTCCTTGCCCTCCTCACCGTTGCACACGTAGACATCGGTGGAGCGTGCATTACGGAAATTGTCACGATAGAGGCTCCCGTCGGCTTTCAACCGCTCGGCATAGACGATGCGGATGGTGTCGCCCTTACGTCCACGAACCCGGAGTTTCAGCCATCCGGCCATGTTCTGTCCCGTGTCCACAATTCGTCCGTTGACACTGCACACACGCATCGTACCAGTCACCTTCATGCCCTTGCCCTGCGGACGGAGCACGCCTGTCGGGATGTCGGTGCGCTCAGCGGCCATCCACTGCGAGTCGTCAAAGCCCACGGCAGCCCATCCTTTCATTTCTCGGCGGGCATCATATTCTTCCCCGTCATACTCATTATTGGCGCATATCGGCCCGTCGGCGGTCACCTTCCACCCCTTGTCGTCGGTCTGCAGCAACTGCGTCGTCCCGTCGGTATATTCCACTCGCACATTGATGCGGCATTTGGGGAATCCGAATACGGGAATCTTGTGGGGCTTGTGCTGTTGCATGGGGAACAAGCGACCGTTGCCCAGCACGATGCCCAGACAGACGCGCTGGTTGGTGGTCATCGGAGCGGTCACGTCGTAGGTGTTGTAGTAGATGGTCTTGCGATAGTCGGACGGGACAGGGTTTAGCACACCATCGCCCATGCGCTGCCCGTTGACATAGAACTCGTGGAGGCCGATGCCTGCCACGTAAGCCGTGGCGCGACGCACCGCCTTGTCTTTCAATTCAAACTCCTTACGTAAGTAACGGGCGGCCATACGCGTGTGGATGGTTCGCTGCTCACCCGGCATCAGGCGTTCCAAGCCTATCCAGTAGCCACGCCATTTCGACTCGCTGAGCAGACCCACGCCGAAGGACTGTGGAGCTGTCCACTGGCTTTCGCCTGCCGAGGTCCACACCTTGACCTTCCATTCGTAACTCCCCCCATCCTTGAGCGGCTTTCCTTGATAGTTGACCCAGAGTTGCTGGTCGGACTGTATCTTACCGGAGTTCCACACCTCCCCTTGGGCGCTGGTCACTGTGATTTGGTAGGCCGTCTGGCGGACGTTGCTTTTGCCTGACACGATTTGCCACGAGAAGCGTGGCTGCAGGGTGGCGATGGCTGTCGGCTGTTCCATATTCTCTACGCGAGGACGGACAATGTCCACCTTCGCTCCTGCCTCCACGGCACTCATGGCCAGCAATGCCAGCAGGATTGTTTTGATTGGTTGGTGTTTCATAGCAGTGTTTCTTGGTTTTCCTTCAGATAATCCTTGGTGGCATCCACGGCGATGAGGACACCGTCCTCGATGCCCTTGCCCTGGGGATGGTATCTGAAAGTCAATGTTTTGTTGTCGTATTCGCCTAAATAGCGCAACTGGCCGTCGGCAGCATTCATCCACCACACCTTCTTCCTATCGCCAGAAATCTTGGTGAGGTTCAGGCGCATGGGGTTTCCCTTGTAGTTGTAGACCAACAGATAGTCCGTGCCGCGCGTGGCAATCAGTCGGTTGTATTGCTCTCCGTTGTCCTCCACGATGCTTTGGTCGGGCACGCGTTCAAAATACGGGAAGGTAAGGATGAGACGTTTGAGATATTGCATCTGATTGAAGCCGGGGTCATCGAGTGCCTCGTACCAGGGCTTCATCCAGTCCGCGTTGCCATAGGCTGGAGCGTAGCCCGGCTTATACATCTGCATGATGGCATTGTGACCGTAGGTATGGCCACAACTGCCAGCAAAGACGCTCCAGTAGGCGTAGCGTCGCACGTCGTGGGCCTGCCACCGTGGACCGTCTGCATCGTGCAGTCCCACGGGAATATCTTCATAGGAGGGTTCGGCGTCGAGGACGGGTTTCAGGGGTTTATAGGACCAGGTGGAGTCGACGTACATCCAGTTGTCTTCCTCGGTGTTGTCGGGAATGGGATAGTCTTTGTTGCCCATCCGCTGACCGTAGCAGCGGTGGCCACTCTGAAACGTGTGGAAGTCAATCCACGAGGCTTTGCTCCACCAGTGCGCCGAGGTGCACCGTCCGCGCGGATGGTACGTCATCAGGTGGTTCTTGTCGATGGACTTGATGGTGGTGGCCAGCGTTTCCCAGACCTCTGGGCGGATGTCGCCCTGTATGTCGCCGCCAATAATCCAGACGATGTTGGGCTTATCCTTATAACGCTGAGCAAGGAACGTGCCGTAGCGTTTGGCATCGTCCACCGAGAGCAGTCCGGCCTTGACCAGTCCGCCCCAGATGCACACCATACCTATATATATACCATGGTGGGCGGCCCGGTCTATGATGTAGTCCATGTGGTTCCAGTAGCCGTACACGCCCTTGCGGTCTATCTGTCGGAAGTCCCAGCCGTCCGTGTGCGAGGGCTGTCCGTAGGCATTGTACGCAGGCACACCATTGATGGTCTGCACCTGCACCACGTTATATCCAGCCTTGGCACAGCGCTGCAGGTAATAGGCGGCCTCGTCGCGGTCCAGTCGTTCGGGCAACAGCCAACCCGTATCGGCCAGCCAGAAAAAGGGTGTGCCGTCGGCAAACTGCAGATAGCGCTGGTTGTCCGCCACTTTCAGTGCACCGTGACTCCACGGTTGGGCGGCCTGTGCACTGATCACGAGCAGGCACAAGACGATAAAGGAGGTCAGTTTTCTCATTGCTTATAGTTCGATTAGTTTTTTTGTTGCGCTTACAAAAGTAAACAAAAACAGGGCAAAAAAGCAAGAAACTCCACTTTTTTATGTTAAAATCGAAAAAAATTCGAGGAAAGAGATACAAGTTAACATTATTTTTCCTAAATTTGCAACCGACACCGAATACTGTCCACGCCGGGTCAAAGTGTGAAGCCCCTTCCGGAAGACGGCCGAGCATGGAGACGGG
>CAVAIX010000156.1:0-5486 GCA_963588695.1 Bacteroidaceae bacterium
CTCCCGTATGGGGTTACCGCCTGCAGATGGGACTGGGCAATCTGTCGGCTCACTACCTGACTGGCAATGACATCGTCTACAACATCCAGACACCAGGCATTGACCACAGCGTGATGCCCGACGGTATGAAACCGTATCTGACCCAGAAGGACGGCATCACGTGGTATCATCGCAAGTTCTTCTACATGGACTGGTCGTTCAATATCATGACAGATGCCGTCAAGTGGTTCTCCCGGAAGGAGAGTCCCGTGGGTGTTATCCTGTCTGCTGGTCCAGGCTTCGGCCACGGCTTTGCCGCCCGAGGCTCGTCGTCGTCGAACTCGTTTCTGTTCAACGCTGGTGTCATGCTGCGCGTCAACGTGCATAAGAACTGGGACGTGTTTGCCGAGATGCAGGGCAACATCGTGGACGAGAGCTTCGACAACCATGTGGGCGGAAAGCCCTCCAAAAAGCGCAACCGCACCGTGGAGGGCTATGCCGGATTGAACGTCGGTGTGGCCTACAAGTTTGGCGGACGGAAGTTCGCACGCTATGCGAAGGTACACCCCGTGACCTACGAGACCGTGCGACAGATCTACCTCCCCGAGGAGAAGGAAATCGTGCCAGAAATCGTGCAGAGCACGAAGACCGAGGAGGTAACCCCGTTTGTTGTGCGCTTCTTCATCGACAAGTATAACATCGAGGAGGATCAAAAGCTGAACATCCAGCGCGTGGCGCGCTACCTGCAGAACCATCCCGAGGCGCGGCTGGAGCTGACGGGCTATGCCGACAAAGAGACGGCCTATCCCTCGTATAACATGAAGCTGAGTGAGCGACGCGTGAAGACCGTGCGCAACTATCTAGTGAAGGAGTGTGGCATCGAGGCCGACCGCCTGGTCATCCGAGCCAAGGGCGACACGGAGCGCGCCTACGAGGAGGACTACCGCTGGAACAGGGTCGTGGTGATGCGTATTATCAACAAGTAAGACAAAAGAAGAACGGATATGAAAAAGACAATAGCAACAGTGGCTGTGGCGTTTGGAGTGCTCTCCGCGCTGCAGGCACAGACGGTGCGAAACGAAGTGAGCCGCACCGTGCAGATGGACACGATAACGGTGGACTACAAGACCCGTTACGTCTCGTCTCTATGGGATAATATCTTTGTCGAGGCCGACCTGGCCGGTCGAGTGCTGATGGGTGAGGACGACGCCAGTCTGTCCTTTGGTAGCCGCGTCAAACCCGGCTTCAGCGTGGCCGTGGGCAAATGGCTGAACCCAGACTACGGGGTGCGGCTGAGCTTCGGTGGCGCACGGCTGAAGGGGTGGAACAAGGGGGCTACGGGTCTCTACGCCCACGATTACCTCTGGCAGTCGGCCTTCGACCCCGTGGAACGATACTGGCAGGGCCAGGGAGTGGACACCAAGAACGGCTACCGCCAGGACATCAAGTACTACGAGCTGAATGCCGACTTCCTGTTCGACCTGTATAACTGCTTCACGTCCAACAACCGCCTGGACTGCCGCTGGACGGCCACCGGCTACGTGGGTGTCGGCATGCTCAAGGCCTGCGGCTACCACGGCATGGAGGGCAACAAGAAGGTGGCCTTTCGCCTCGGTGTGACGGGCAACTACAACATCACGAAGCGGCTGGGCGCTCACCTCACGGTGGGCTGTGCCGTGACTGGTTCGGGCTTCGACGGTGAGTTGGGCAAGAGCGACTGGTTTGCTGGCATCCTGCACGGCTCGGTCGGGCTGAGCTACCGCCTGGGCCGTCAAGGCTTCCGTGTGGTGCGCCTGGTACCCGAAGCACAGTATGCCGCACTGAACAACGCCGTGTCGCTGGTGCGCCAGAAACAGGTGGTAAGGCAGGACACGGTCTCCGTGGTGAAGAAGCGCGTGATGATGGGTGCGCTGTTAGCTCCCTCCGTGGTGTTCACAGCGGGTGAGAGCACGTTCAATGAAGAGCTACAGTTGGTGAACGTGTTCCGCATCGCCCAGTACATGACTGAGAACAAGGACGCGCACATCGCCGTGGTGGGCAACACAGGGACGACCGACGGACGACTGGCTCATCGACGTGCCAGCAAGATACGCGACATCTTGGTCAACAAGTACGGCATCGCTCCCAGTCGACTGGATGTGCGTACCTACGACGTGAACGCCAAGTACGGTGTCAGCGGCTACGACCAGTCCGTCAACTTTGCGGTAGTGGAGTGAATGAGACGGTGCGTGCCGTAGACGAAAAATGTTAAAAACGGAAAATACCGAACCCCTTTCTTTCGCTATTCGAAAACTTTTCCGTACCTTTGCAGCCGATTTCTGCCAATGGTGCGTGGAATCATGAAAACGAATAAATGGGCAAGTCCTGTACGGCCAGCTCCCTCGGAATCCTCCAGGACGGGAACGTAGCAAAGGTACTTGGTTGTAGCGGCGCGATACAGACCGCTTGCCCACTCGCCTCTTTAGCTCAGTTGGCCAGAGCACGTGATTTGTAATCTCGGGGTCGTTGGTTCGAATCCGACAAGAGGCTCGAAAGTATTTTAGGGGTTGCTCCGTGGAATGCCGATACAAAGGCGTTTCGCGGAGTTTTTTTGTCGGTCAGTCGATGTCCACCACGGTGATGCCTGCTCCGCCGAACTGCACGTGTTCGTCCTTGGCACTGCGCACATTCGGCACGGTGTGCAGATACTGTCGAATCAGTTGGCGCAGTGCTCCAGTGCCTGTCCCATGCAGTATCCTCACGCGCGACATACCCACCAAGATGGCATCGTCGATGAAGTGCATCACGGCATCCACGGCTTCATCACCGCGCATACCCCTTACGTCGATGTCCTGATGGAAGTTCTGCTTGCGGTCTTCTATCGTGCTACGCGTCACTTTCGAGGTGGCAACGGCCAGCGCGGCGTGGGGCATCTCCGTCTTCCGAGGCTCTTTCTGCGATTCTGCCAGTATCAGTTGACTGGCCTTCATCTTGGTCTTCATGTCGCCGAAGATAACCACGGCATCCTTGCCTGACAGGCTCTCCACCTTTCCCACGGTGTCCAGTCCCTTGAGGCGCACATAGCTACCCACAGTAATGGGTGCCGCAGGCTTCTTTCCACCACCAGAGAGAAGCGTAGAAGTGACAGCCGTTGGATGGGCTGCCTGCTCTTTCTTCTCCTGCTTGCGCTTGGCCTTGCGTTCGCGGCGAGCCAGTATCTGTTGCATCTTGCGCTCGATCATCTCGTCTTTCTCACGGGTGTCTATCTCCTGCACCTGCTGGCGGAACTCGTTCAGTTCCTCGCGGACGATACGGGTGCGCTCCTTTTCGGCCTGCGCCTCCTTGATTTCGCGGATGGTGTTCTCTATCTTCTTATTGCTTTCGCGCAGCAGTTCCTCGGCCTGCTCCTTGGCACGGCGGAGGATGGCCTTGCGCTCCTGTTCAATCTCCTCGATGTTGCTCTCGTACTTAGCGATACGTCCTTCCAGCGATTTCTCGTGCTGGTGGATGGTCTGTCGTTTCCCTTCCCAGTAGCGTTTGTCGCGCACGATGTCTTGAAGGTATTTATCGCTCTGGATGTATTCCGAACCGACAATCTCGCTGGCATCGTTGATGACCTCTTCGGGAATGCCCGTCTTGCGAGCAATCTCAATGGCGAACGACGAACCCGGTTGTCCAATGGACAGTTGGAACAGGGCCTGCATCTGATGGCGGTCGTAGAGCATGGCACCGTTGACCACGCCCTCATGCTGCTCGTCAAAATGCTTTAGGTTCTGGTAGTGGGTGGTAATCACACCAAAGGCCTGCTTCTGCCAAAACTGCTTTAACACAGCCTCGGCAATGGCTCCACCGATGGTGGGTTCTGTGCCGCCACCGAACTCGTCAATGAGTAGCAGCGTGCGCCCATTGGCCTGCCGCATCATGTTCTTCATATTAAGTAGGTGACTGGAATAGGTCGACAGGTCGTCGGCAATACTCTGTTCGTCACCAATGTCAATCATGATGTCTTGAAAGACACCCACCGTCGAGCGTTCACTCAACGGGACAGACAGACCGCATTGCAGCATATACTGCAATAGTCCTACCGTCTTCAGACAGACGGACTTACCTCCAGCGTTCGGACCAGAGATGACCAGTAGGCGTTTCTCTGGTGTCAGTATGATGTCGAGCGGCACCACCTTCTTCTCCTGCCGCTCCAGCGAACGGCGCAGCAACGGGTGGACGGCTTGAATCCAGTCTATGTACGGTTCCTGCTTCACCTGAGGCTCAAAGGCTTTCATCTCACTGGCCAGTTCCGCTTTGGCGCGTAGCAGGTCGATTTGTGCCAAGAACTGGTAGGAATGGAGTAACTCCCCGACGTGGGGACGCACCTCAGCGGTGAACACCGTGAGGATGCGGATCAATTCCCGCCGTTCGGCAGCCTCCAGTTCCCGCACCCTGTTGTTGGCTTCCACCACCTCGGTGGGTTCTATAAACACCGTTTTTCCCGTATCACTTTGGTCGTGTACGATGCCCTTGATGCGGCGCTTGAGAGCTGGAGCCACAGGAATCACCAGTCGTCCGTCGCGCAGGGTCGGTGCAACGTCCTTCTCCACCAGTCCGTCGCGTTGGGCAGCATGCAGAATGGTATATAGCGTGCGAGATATGCTACCCTCCGTCTGCGCTAACTCGTGGCGTATCCCTGCCAAGGTCATGGAAGCGGAGTCTTTGATTTTTCCGAATTTGTCGAGGATGGAGTCGATGCGGCGTATCATGGCCGGGAAGGTCTGCACCTCGGCGGCCAGCCGATGGAGTGCAGGGTAGGGGTAGACTGGATGCTCATCATCGCCCTCGTTGCGGTTCAGAAAGGTAGCAATCTGCGAGATGGTCTCCAGTGACCGTCGCAGGTCAAACAACTCGTCCTCCTCCAGGTGGGTATTCTCCAGTCGGATGCGTTCTATGGCCTGACGGACATCAAAGAAATAGTTGAGGGGAAACGTGTCCGTTTCCTGTTGTAGGCGGCGGAACTCCCTCACCTGTTCCAGCCATTCGTTGATGGTGTCTGCCTGGTCTGTAAAGTCTATCTCGTCTGCCTTTTCCTTGCCCAACGTACTTAGGCAATGGCCTTTCAGCAACTGGCGTATCTCGTTGAAACCGATTTTTGCTTCGAAGTTTTTCGGGTAAATCATGCCACAAAATTACATATTTTCGCCCGATATAGCAAAAAAACGTCCCGAAATTTGTATATTTGGGAAAATACCAGTACCTTTGCACCGCTTTTCGGCAGACCCAGGAGAGGTGGTAGAGTGGTCGATTACAACGGTCTTGAAAACCGTCGTACCGAGAGGTACCGGGGGTTCGAATCCCTCCCTCTCCGCTGAAACGACTTAAAGGGAACCAATCGGGTTTCCTTTTTTTTAGTGTCTGATTGCTGATATATTATATTGCAACACACTGAAAATTAGAGTTTTAAAGAAGTCCCTCTAATAATCCAGAATCCGTTTTTGGCACTACCTTGACGAGAGAGAATCTGCAAATCACGCAGTTTC
>CAVAIX010000157.1:0-5483 GCA_963588695.1 Bacteroidaceae bacterium
GTCCCCAAGAGGCGCGGAGCTTCAAGTTAGAGAGCCATTCCAGCTGTTGCATGAACTGCTCTTGATTGACGCGCCAAGCCGCAGAGACCGAGGGGAAGGCTTTCCAGCGTTTGTCTGGAGCCAGGCGTGAGCTGCCGTCGTAGCGGACGTTAGCCTCGAAGAGGTATTTGTCGGCAAAGGAGTAGTTCAAGCGTCCGAAGTAAGACATCATAGACCAGGTGGAGATTGCATCGCCGACGCTGGTATTGGTGGCCACAGACGAGTCGTAATAGTTAAAGGAGAAGAAATCGTTGGACAGCAGGTTCTTCACTGTTCCGTCCATCTGGTCTTTTCGATAGTTCTCGTAGCTCATACCACCAAGCATGGTAAAGTCGTGTTTTCCTGCTATATTGATGTGATAGTTGGCCGTAAATTCAGCCAAATCATGGTAGTCTACATTCTTGCAACGGTAGTAGGAGTTTGGATTGTTTCCCTGGTTGCGGATGCCCGTACCGAGACGGTTGTACCACACCAGGTGGCGGCGCTCCGTGCGCTGGTTCCATACGCCAGCCAAACGGGACAAAGCTAAGTTGAGCGTCAGTCCCTTCACGAGATTCTCCACCTTGAAGTTGACCTTGCCCGTATAGGCTTCATATTTCGAAAGGTTCGCTCCACCATTTTTCATGATGTCAATGGCGTTGACCTGCAGGTCTCCGTTGTACGGACTCTCGTTGATGTCCTCCTCGGGATTATATATCGGTTGCCAGCCGCGCACGGAATACAGGGAGTTCAGAATACTGGCTGCGCCCCAAGAAGGGGTGGCCGTACGGGTGGACTGGTATCTCATCAATGTACTGATGGAGAGGTATTTGTTGATTTGTGTGTTCAACTTGGCGTTCAGACTCCAACGCTCGTTGCTGTCGGGACCATACTTCAGAATACCGCTCTTGTCGTACCATTTGGCTGACAATATATAGTTGACCGTCTTCGTTCCACCCGAGACAGACACGGTGTGATTCTGCTGAGTGGTGTAGTCGCGTGTGCCCTCTGCCACCCAGTTGGTGGACTCGAAGAAGTCCCAACGGCTGTTGGTGTTGTTCGGGCGGTAGTTGAAATTAGGGTTGCCCACCCACGACGAAAACTCGGGGTTCTTATCATAGTTGCCGCCAGCGTTGACGCGCGCCTCGTTGTTCATCTTCATCTCTTCCCACGCAGGCAGTCGTTCGGGCATATTGCCTGGGGTGTTGAAGGCGAAATAGCCGTTGTAGGTCACCTTCGCCTTGCCCTCCGTACCATTCTTTGTGGTCACCAAAACCACACCTGCTGCAGCGCGAGCACCATAGATGGCACAGGCGGCAGCGTCCTTCAGCACGGAGATGGAGGCTATGTCGTCAGCGTTGACCAGTGCTAAGTCGCCCTCCACGCCGTCTATCAAGACCAGTGCCGAGGTGCTGTTGACCGACGAGAAACCGCGGATGCGCATGCCCGAAGTCTCACTGCCAGGCTGACCGCTGGAGCGCAGAATGGTCACACCGGGCATCTGACCCTGCAAGGCCGAGATAGCGTCTGTGGCAGGTTGCGCGGATAGTTTCGAGCCTTCGATGGCTGAGACAGCTCCCGAGAGATTCACCTTCTTCTGCGAGCCGTAGCCCACCACCACCACTTCATTGATGTTTTCGGCAATTTCCTCCAGCTTCACCGTGGCGGGCAGCGCGTCGGCCTTGAAGTCGCAGGCTTTGTAGCCCAGATAAGAGAAAGCCACTGTTGAGCTGCCCTTGACCTGCAGCGTGTAGTTGCCGTCCAAGTCGGTGACCGTGCCTCGGCTGCCGCCCTGTTCCTTCACCGTTACGCCGACCAGCGGTTCGCCCGTAGCCGCATCCACCACTTTACCCTTGACCGTTGACAGATGGCTCTGTGCCGATACGGACACGGCCACGAAGAGCAGCAATGCCACGGACAACAGTCTGCGGAAAATGTTTCTGATTTTTAATTTGTTCATGGTTCGTAATAAATTTATGTTTATACTCATGTACGTGATGTTTTCACCACTGAAACCGCTGCAAAGGTAGTCAAAAAATCGGCAGCCTGCCAGAAAAATACTACATCGCGAATACTTTTCCCTGACCAGTGTGTTACATCAGCACTTTCTCATCTGTATCGTGCCTATACTCATTATCAGTGAGTTACGTATAAAAATGCCTACATCAATTTTTCTTTCTTTTTCATTGCGCGATTGCACTTTTTTCCGTATCTTTGCAGCGTCAACCCTAAAACGAGACACCCATGATGAATAAACCCGTGGCCACTTTCGTGGTTTTGTTGTGGACCGTCGCTGCACAGGCACAGATGTTTTGGCAGCGTCCCTTCGTCAACTACAACCGTTATGAATACAAAGCGGCCAACCAAAACTGGATGATAGCCCAACACGAGAACGGCTGGATGTTCTTCGCCAACAACAAGGGACTGTTGGAGTTTGACGGCGTGTACTGGAACCTCTATCCCGTTGCTCATCAAGCCAAGATGCGTTCCATCAAGATGGGGAAAGACGGGAAGATTTATGTTGGCGGACTCAAGGAGTTCGGCTGCTTCACTCCCAACAGGTACGGTGGGCTGGACTACCACAGCCTGTCCAAGGATTTGAACGCACACACGGTGTCCAACATCTGGAACATCCATTGTATCGGCAACAAGGTGTACTTTCAAGGCGATCACGGCATCTTTTGCTACGACCAGCAGCGGGTCTGCGCCATCGACTGTGCAGGTGTTTCTTTCTCCGAGGTCGTTGACGGTCGCCTCTATTTCAGCAACATCCGTGGACTCTCGTACCTCAAGGGCGAGAAACCCGTCTATGTGGCTCACTCGGACTTTCTGCGCACGGCAGGCATCATAGCCTTCCTCCCTTACCAGGGGCACTTGATGATTGTCACCAGTCGACAGGGCATCTTCCTCTTCGACGGGAAGACTTTCAGCAGACCATTCCCTGCTGTCGACCGCTACCTGCAACGCTACACCGTCTCTTGTGCAGCCATCGACGGCTCGGTGTTGGCTCTGGGAACCACGGCAGCTGGACTACTTTTGGCCGATTTGAGTGGGCAGCACATCGAGTCCATCAGCATCGAGAACGGAATGCAGAACAAGTCGCTGCTCTCCATGGCCTTCGACCGCGACCATAACCTGTGGCTGGGACTGGACAACGGCATTGGCCACGTCTCGCTGAACAGCAACCTGTTCTTCCTCAACAGCCGATTCACCTCGATTGGGGCTGGCTACTGCTCGGCACAGTACGACGGTCGCCTCTATTTCGGCACAAATCAAGGCATCTACGTCTCCGCCGCCCCACTCACCGTGGACGCGCCCGTCACTCCCGAAGCCCTTGCAGACATGAGCGGACAGGTTCACTGCCTGTACTCGTACGACGGGAAACTCTTCTGTGGTGGGAGGAAGTTCTTTGCCGTGATTGACGGCCAGCAGATTCACCGCTTCGACGAGCGCGGTGTGTGGCACGTGCAGGCCGTCAGTGCCGATGCTGACATCATGATTGTAGGCACCTATTGGGGACTGGAGACGATGCGGAAAACGGGCGGCAACTGGCAGGTGGCCAACAAGATAGCGGGCTGCAAACTGTCGGCTAAGAATATGTATGTTGAGCCTGAGTCGGGCAACGTGTGGATTGCCAACAGAAGCGACGGCCTGTGGCGCGTGACGCTGGACAACCGCTTCACCAAGGTGCTGCGACAGAAATGCTACAACACGTCGCAGATGCCTGTGGGCGACAACGTCTACATTGCCAGCATTGCGGGCGACATCGTCTTCGCCTCCCGACAAGGCCTCTTCCGCTATAATGCCGACAAGGATGCCATAGAGCCAGACCGTAAGCTCGAAAAACGGCTCGACGGCCATCGTGCCTACACCTACATTCAGCAGGATCGTTTCGGCAGCATCTGGTACGTCACTGACGGCCTACTGAAACGGGCTGGCAACCAGGACGGCTTCAAGAGCATCTGTTTCTGCGACAACATGATAGAGGACTTCGAAGATGTATACCCCTTCAGCGACCGCCAGACCCTCGTAGGCACGGAGGACGGCTTCGCCCTCATTGACATGACTCGCAAGCAGGCTACCACCAGTCTGCCCAACCTGCAAATCAGAAAGTTCTACACCACCAATGGGCGAGACTCCTTGGTCTACGGGCAGAGCATCGGGCGCAACGACACCCCCGTTGTCATCCGCTATCGCGACAACTCCGTACGCATCGAGTATGCCTGCAACAGCTACGACCCCACGCAGACAACCCTCTATGCCTACCGCCTCCAGGGCTTCGAGGAGCAGTGGAGCGAATACACCACCAATACTATCAAGGAATACACCAACCTGCCCGAGGGCGACTACACCTTTGAGGTGAGAGTGCGCGACACAGGCAAGACCCCCATCACTGCCGCCCTGTCGTTCGAGATACTGCCGCCCTGGTATCGCACCTGGTGGGCTTACGTTCTTTACGTCGCCCTCCTTGCTGGTGCAGCCAGTTACGGTTTCCATCGGTACAAAGTAGGGCGTGCGCGACTCATCCGCCTGAAGGATGCAGAGCTGACCCGACAGAAAAATGTCTTGAAGCGCGACATTGACCGGAAGAACCAGCAAATCGGACAACTGGAGGAGGAGAAGCTGCGCACGGAACTCAACTACAAGTCGGACGAGTTGACGAAAACCACCCTCAACGTGGTGCGCAAGAACGAGATACTGCAGAAGATCAAGAAAGATGCAGAAGGACTCTCCCGTACCGTCAGCGACGGCAATCTGGTCAACATCCGACGGGGCATCCTCCGCCTGATAGCCCAAATCGACACGAACATCGAGCACGACAGCGACCTTGACAACTTCCAGAACGCCTTCGATGCCGTCCATAGTGACTTCTTCAAGAAACTCGACACCCTGTTCCCCCAGCTCTCGTTCAAGGACAAGATGCTCTGCGCCTACATCAAGATGAACCTGATGTCGAAGGAAATCGCCCCACTGCTCAACATCTCCGTGAGGGGCGTGGAGATCAGCCGTTACCGCCTGCGCAAGAAATTAGGCCTGGACGAAAAGGCCAACCTCGCTGAATACCTGCAGAAAATCTAATGCGACAGACAGGTGGAGATTTTTCTTTTTATTCCGACTCATTCATTTGAATCTGGTCATTTGGTCAAAGCGGTCAAACTCAAAATGAAAATGCAAAAGAGAGATATACATTATTAATAAATATTTATATATAAGGTACGTGAGAGAAATTTCTTTTTTGCAAAATGACTTTGACCGCTTTGACCGTTTGACCGCTTTTCACGCTCAAGCTCTCACCAGCCTAACTACAATCCGTGTAACCAGCTAACCCCCATTAATTTACGTAACAAGTCGTGACAGATGGCGCGCCAACTCGCGACAAACTATTGCAGGAACGAGCAGAAGTGTGTACCTTTGCACCGTGAGAAGGACAAAGCGCGCAGAATTCTCACTCGCTCGGCAGAGAA
>CAVAIX010000158.1:0-5460 GCA_963588695.1 Bacteroidaceae bacterium
TGAGGACGACATCATTAGCGGTGACCTCGTCATCTCGCTCGACACGGTGAAGAGCAATGCTGAACTTTTCCATAAAGACTACGATGAGGAGTTGCACCGCGTTATCATCCATGGCATCCTCCACCTCTGTGGCATCAACGACAAAGGACCGGGCGAACGGGAGATCATGGAGGCGGCTGAGAACAGGGCATTGGAACTGCTAAGGCAAGGTATATGATGAACAATACACACCAATCAGTATGGACTGCTGCCGATGTGCAGTATATGCGCCGCTGCATCCAGTTGGCAGAGAACGGTCTGCTGTCAGCGCGTCCCAACCCGATGGTGGGGGCGGTCATCGTGGCCGACGACCGCATCATTGGTGAGGGCTATCATGTGCGCTGCGGACAGGGACATGCTGAGGTGAATGCCTTCGCGTCGGTGCGACCAGAAGACGAGTCGCTGCTGCGGCAGGCTACCCTCTACGTGTCTCTTGAGCCTTGCTCTCATTGGGGCAAGACACCGCCCTGTGCCGACCTTATTATTAATAAAGGTGTACGGCGCGTGGTGGTGGGTGTCGTCGACCCCTTTGCCGAGGTGCAGGGACGCGGCATCAGGAAGTTGCGTGAGGCTGGCATCAAGGTGGATGTGGGACTATTAGAAGAGGAGTGCCACTGGCTGAACCGCCGTTTCTTCACCTTCCATGCCGAACACCGACCTTACATCATCCTAAAATGGGCGCAGACTGCCGATGGCTTCATCGACGACCATTTCCGTCCGACGATGATATCCAACGCACAGACTCAGATGCTCTCCCACAAACTACGTGCCGAAGAGATGGCCATACTGGTGGGGCACACCACGGCTGAGCGCGACCAGCCTGCACTCAATGTGCGTTACTGGAGCGGACCGTCGCCCAAACGTATTGTGCTGACGCACGCCCGTCCCTTGCCGCAGTTGATTGATGACCTGCACCAGCAGGGTATTCAGTCGCTCATCGTGGAAGGTGGTAGAAAGACACTGGAGAGTTTTATCGCGTCTGGCCTGTGGGATGAAATCCGTATGGAGCAGTCGCCGAAGACGGTGGGTGACGGCACGCGTGCACCACAGTTGCCTACCGCCGTTGCTGTGGTCAGCCACCGCTGGTACGATGATAACACGCTGACGGTCTACCGCAAGTGTACACCGTGTCCGAAGGAAACAGAAAAATAAGGGTCAGATGACACCATAGTGGCGCAGAGCCAACAGGATGCCGTCGTCGTCTACACCTGTCGTGGTGTAGGTGGCGGCGGCTTTCAGTTCAGGAATGGCGTTGCCCATGGCAATGCCGATGCCAGCCTGCTGGATGATGCTCATATCGTTGCCCCCGTCACCGAAGGCGATGGTGTGTGTGAGGTCAATGCCTTCTGCCTCTGCCATGGCGAGGAGTCCCTGTCCCTTGTCGGCATCGCGGTTTGTGATGTCGGTAAATTCTGGATGCCAGCGCCCCGACACACAGTGGGACAACTGTGGCATCAACTGTGCCTCGTGTGCGGCGTCGAAGAACACGGACAACTGGTAGACGGGTTCCTGCATGGCCACGTCAAGGGGTGTATGGTGGTCGATATTGGTGACGGCCAAATCGTGCTCGAAGATGCGGCCGACACACTCCTTGCTGTTGAACACCACCATGCGCGACTCCACGCAGACGATGCAGGCGTGGTCGTTGCGTCGGCAGTCGTCGAGCACCCGTTTCACGTCATCAGCCTCGATGGGCACGCGGCGCACGGTGCGGTTGCCCACAAAGCAATGGGCACCGTTGGTGGTGATGTAGCCGTCAACCAGGTGCTCGATAACCTCAAGGTTGTTAAGGATATAGGAGGGGCGACCTGTAGAGATGTAGATGCGCGCACCATTGGCTTTGGCCTGGGTGAGGGCAAGGATGGTGGAAGGCGGAACCTGGTGGGTCTTGAAACTCACGAGAGTGCCGTCCACATCAAAGAAGAGTGCATATCTGTTGTCCATAAAATGGTTGTCTTTCTGTTGCTGAAGAGGAGGTTGCGCCCTATTTGCGACCAAAGTCAGCGGGCACCTCGCCCCATTTCCCAGTCTCCCATTTGACGATGGGATTGGTCCAGGTGTGCGTCTTGAGCCACCGCTCGGCGCGCTGTATAATCTGATAGAGCGGTTCGGTCTGCGGCGTGCGTTCGAGTTTGGTCTTGCACTGCCGCTTCTTGACCCAGAGGATGGCGTTGTAGGAGTCGCTGTACACCGTTTTTCCAGTCTGTCCCGTCTGTTGCAGAAGGGCCAAAGCGTGGACGATGGCTAAAAACTCACCGATGTTGTTCGTACCCTTCATCGGACCGAAATGGAACACACGTGCCCCTGTGGCCAGGTCGACGGCTTGGTATTCCATGGGACCAGGGTTACCAGAGCAGGCGGCATCGACCGCCCAAGCATCCGCCGTCACCTCCATGGGCAACGGCAGTACGGTGTCGTGTCGGTAGTCGGGAGGGTTCTGCATGTTTACATTCGTTCGGGAACCTCAATGCCTAACAGTGCCATACCATTGCGGATGATCTTCGCCACGTTGCGTGCGAGAACCAGGCGGACGAGCCGCTTCTGTTCGTCTGGCTCGTTGAGGATGCTGTAGTCGTGGTAGAACTGGTTGAACACTTTAGTCAGCTCATAGCAGTAGTTGGCGATGCCGCTGGGACTGTAGTCCTTTCCAGCCTGCTCTACGGCAGCACCATACTCGCTCATCTTTTGGATAAGTTCCGTCTCCTTGTTGGACAGCGTGGCATCGAGCGGTGCACCGCTGTTGCCCGTTTCACCAGCCTTGCGCAGGATGCTGCGGATGCGGGCGTAGGTATACTGGATGAAGGGACCCGTGTTGCCGTTGAAGTCGATGGACTCCTCGGGGTTGAAGAGCATGTTCTTACGTGCGTCAACCTTGAGGATGAAGTATTTCAGTGCACCCATTCCCACAATGCGGGCTATCTCGTCGCGTTCCACCTTACCCATATCATCGAACTTTCCCAGTTCCTCACTGGTCTTTCGGGCATCGCTGACCATGAGTGCCATGAGGTCATCGGCATCGACCACCGTGCCCTCGCGGCTCTTCATCTTGCCGTTGGGCAGTTCCACCATACCATAGGAGAAATGGACGAGTTCCTTGCCCCATTTGAAACCGAGGCGGTCGAGTAGGATAGAGAGCACCTGGAAATGGTAGTTCTGCTCGTTGCCCACCACGTAGATCATCTTGTCGATGGGATAGTCGTGGAAGCGCATCTCAGCCGTTCCGATGTCCTGAGTCATGTAGACGCTGGTGCCATCGGAGCGCAGCAGGAGCTTTTGGTCGAGACCTTCGTTGGTGAGGTCGGCCCAGACGGAGTTGTCGGCATGGCGTTCGAAGAGTCCTTTTGCCAGTCCCTCCTCCACCTTGGCCTTGCCTTTGAGGTAGGTTTCTGACTCGTAGTATATCTTGTCGAACGACACACCTAACTTTCTGTATGTCTCGTCGAAGCCGGCATATACCCAGCTGTTCATCTTCTGCCAAAGGGCACGCACCTCGGGGTCGCCCTGCTCCCATTTCACGAGCATCTCGTGGGCCTCCTTGATGAGTGGAGCCTCTTGCTTGGCCTGTTCCTCGTCCATGCCGCCCTCCACGAGCTGCTTGACCTCATCGCGGTAGTGCTTGTCGAAGGCCACATAGTAGTCGCCGATAAGGTGGTCACCCTTCTTACCGCTACTCTCCGGTGTCTCACCGTTGCCCCATTTCAGCCAAGCAAGCATTGACTTGCAGATGTGTATGCCACGGTCGTTGACGATGTTGGTCTTGACGACGCGGTTGCCGTTGGCCTGCATGATCTGTGCCAGCGACCATCCCAACAGGTTGTTGCGCACGTGACCTAAATGGAGTGGTTTGTTGGTATTGGGTGAGGAGTACTCGATCATGACCAGTGGACTGTCGTCCGTGGCCTGGCGTTCTCCGTAGTGTTCGTCGGCATTGATGTCGTTGAGTAGGGCGAGCCATGCTGCCGGTGCCACGACCAGGTTGAGGAATCCCTTCACTACGTTGAAGCTGGCCACGGCCTCGCAGTGGTCAGCCAGATACTGTCCAATCTCCTGTGCAGTCTGTTCGGGACTCTTCTTCGAAATCTTTAGGAAAGGAAATACGACGAGGGTCAAGTTGCCCTCAAACTCGCTGCGCGTGTTCTGCAGCTGTACCATCTTTTCGGGCACCTGCTGTCCGTACAGCGACGCGACAGCTTCTTGTGCCGATGCTATGATTTGTGATCCTATATTCATGTCTCTGCGTTTTTTCCGCGTGCAAAGGTAGTGCAAACCGAGAGAAATACAAAATAAACGGTCGTTTATTTTTATTTCCAAGGTGCCGCCTACCTTCGGCTGCAGGCCAGCGGTAGTGCAAACTCCGTTTTTCCGCTTCTTTTCGCTGGAAAATTTTGAGGAAATCCCAAAAAGGTGTATATTTGTAGCATGGAAGAGAAAGACTATATCCGTCCCTACCTGCGCTCCCTGAAGTTGCAGCGTGGCCTGTCCGAGAATACCGTGGATGCCTATGGGCGCGACTTGCAGAAGTTGTTGGGCTATCTGCGTGACGAGGGTAAAACGGTGTATGACGTGGCACTGCCCGACCTGCAACACTTTGCCGCCACACTCCATGACATTGGCATCGGGCCGCGCTCACAGTGTCGCATCCTCTGTGGGGTGCGCTCCTTCTTCCGTTTCCTGCAACTCGACGGCTGGCGCGATGACGACCCCTCGGAACTGTTGGAGAGTCCCGTGTTAGGCACCCACCTGCCCGAGGTGCTCTCCACGGCTGAGGTGGATATGCTCAAAGAAAGCATCGATGTCTCCAAATGGGAGGGGCATCGCAACAGGGCCATCATCGAGACGCTCTTCTCCTGCGGACTGCGTGTCAGCGAACTAACGACACTGAAACTCAGCAACCTGTTTGAACAGGAGCGTTATATCAAGGTGACGGGAAAAGGTTCGAAAGAGCGACTTGTACCCATCTCGCAGAAGGCTCTCGACGAAATCAACCTTTGGTTTGTCGATCGGCGACAGATGAACATTAAGCCTGGGGAAGAAGACTATGTGTTTCTGAACCGTCGTGGTGCTCACCTCACCCGCACCATGATTCTCATCATGATCAAACGGCAAGCCGAGGCTGCTGGCATCCAGAAGACCATCTCGCCGCACACACTGCGCCACTCGTTTGCCACAGCGTTGCTCGAAGGCGGTGCTGACCTGCGAGCGATACAGATGATGATGGGACACGAGTCGATTGCCACGACTGAAATCTACACGCACGTGGACATGAGCACCCTGCGCCAGCAGATTTTAGAACACCACCCCCGCAACATGAAACATCGGGACGACACGGAATAGTGTAGCACCCAGCGGGCATGGTTGTCCGTGACGTATAAGGTTTGCATAGGTTACATTTTTTTTGATGCCCGCTCACGGTGTTTGAGG
>CAVAIX010000159.1:0-5397 GCA_963588695.1 Bacteroidaceae bacterium
ATGACACTGGTGACACTTGTTTTTATAAAACCCTACGCGCACGCAGGAAAAATATATCTTTATAAAAAAAAGAGAATATAGTAGTATATGTATTTATAGAAAAGAAGTGTCACTGGTGTCATCTGTCACCTCGGAAAATAAAAGAAAAACAAGTTTTCCTTTTGTATTCTGCTCGCTTAATCGTACCTTTGCAAACGAAATAGAATATTGATGACAACACAGGAATACGTACAACTGAAAGCCTTTGCCCGTCAGGACGGTGCACTGCTTCTGCTCGTTTGGATTGGCGCCTTCGCCTGCTATATGGTAGGCATGAAGCAACCGACGCTCACCCTGCTTGCAATGGTGACCCTTGCAGCCACCCCATTCTTCGTGGCCAGCCGCCTGCGCCACTTCCGCGACAATGTTCGGCAAGGAACACTGTCGTTCGGATTAGGCTATGTCTACAGCATCTTGGTCTATTTCTACAGCGGTGTGCTGATGACGGCAGTCACCTTTCTCTACTTTTCCTTTTTCGACCGAGGGTATCTGATTGCTCAGTTTACAGACATCCTACAGTCACCCGAAAACCAGCAGGCTATGCAGCTCTACGGCATCGCCAACGAGATGAAGGAGAGCCTGCGCATCCTCGGTGAACTGCGCCCCATGGACTTTGCCCTCAACATCCTGTCCACCATCATCCTGTCGGGATTCTTCTGGGGGCTACCCATCGCCCTGTTCACGCGCAAGAAACAATCATAAACGTATCATAGACCCCATAAAACACTGAAAAGAACATGGATATATCCGTAGTCATTCCCTTATACAACGAAGACGAGTCACTGCCCGAGCTGCACGCGTGGATAGCCCGCGTGATGGAGGCCAATGGTTTTAGCTATGAAATCATCTTCGTCAACGACGGCTCGACAGACCGCAGTTGGGAGGTCATCCGCGAGTTGGCCGCACAGTCGCCCCACGTGCGCGGCATCAAGTTCCGTCGCAACTACGGCAAAAGCCCTGCCCTCTACTGTGGCTTCAAAGCCGCCAAGGGCGATGTGGTCATTACGATGGACGCAGACCTGCAGGACTCTCCCGACGAGATTCCAGCACTCTACCACATGATACAGGACGAGCACTACGACCTCGTGAGCGGCTACAAACAGAAGCGCCACGACCCACTGTCGAAGACCATACCCACCAAGCTCTTCAATGCCACAGCACGCAAGGTGAGCGGCATCCGCAACCTCCACGACTTCAACTGCGGACTGAAAGCCTACCGCCGCGACGTGGTGAAGAACATCGAGGTGTTCGGTGAGATGCACCGCTTCATCCCCTACCTGGCCAAGAACGCTGGCTTCGACAAGATTGGCGAGAAGGTGGTACATCATCAAAAGCGACAGTACGGCAAGTCGAAGTTCATGGGGTGGAACCGCTTCGTGAACGGCTACCTCGACCTAATGACGCTTTGGTTTTTAGGTACTTTCGGTAAGAAACCCATGCACGTGTTCGGTTTCTTAGGCACACTGGTATTCCTCATTGGTTTCGTGTCAGCCTTCATCATCGGTGCGGAGAAACTTTGGGCACTCTACAGCCATGTACCCATGCGCTTAGTGACCGACTCACCCTTCTTCTATATCGCCTTGACGATGATGATGATAGGCACGCAACTGTTCTTGGCCGGTTTCTTGGGCGACCTCATCAGTCGCAATAGTGCAGGCCGAAACGACTACCAGATTGAGGAGGAAATCAAGATTGACTAATGGTGAGCACCATGCAACAGAACACCCTTTCCTCCCGTAAGTGCTGCGGACTCCGCTGGCTACCCTGTCTCGCTGTGGCAACGCTACTGGCTGCCGCAGGTTGCTCGTCGATAGACTGTCCCGTGCAGAACCGCGTCTATACCGTCTATTCGCTAAAGAAAGCAGACGGAACGGCCGACACGCTGAAGACAGACACGCTGACCATCGTCACGCGGCGACACGATGGACGCGACACGACACTACAGAACCGACTGACGGGTGTGTCGTCGTTTGAGCTGGACATCAGCTACATCAGTCCCGTGGACACGCTGCTGCTGACACTCAGCGACACGGCAGGCAACACCTACCGCGACACCGTATGGGTGGAGAAGAGCAACGAGCCACACTTCGAGTCGGTGGACTGCCAGATATCCTACTTCCACACCCTTCTGTCCGCGCGCTCCACCCATCACATCATCGACTCGCTATCCATCAACAACTCCAAAGTCAACTATGACGCATCGAACGAACATTTCCACCTCTATCTCAAGGATCGCCGTTAGCCTCCTGATGCTCTTAGCAGCCAGTGGTGTACGGGCGCAGCAGCAGAAAGTCATCGTCGAGCAGGAGGACTCGATACCCCTATTCCGGGGCTTCGCTGTTTCCTTCGACCTCGTGGGGCCTGCCACGCTGACCATGGGCGACCACGGCGAATATGAGGGTGCTTTGCGACTGAACCTCCACGACCAGTGGTTTCCCATCGTGGAAGTGGGCTACGGCAAGGCCAACCATGAGCACGACGAAGTGACGGGCATCAGCTATAAGACGGGCGCACCCTATTTCCGTCTCGGCATGGACTGGAACCTGCTGAAGAAGAAGCACGGCCCCAACCGCCTGTATGGTGGTTTCCGCTACGCCTTCACCTCCTACAAGGTGGATCTCATGCGCGACGAGACGGAAGACCCCGTGTGGGGCACTCCCAATCGCGTGGATATTCGGGGCATGCAGTGCTCGCAGCACTGGCTGGAGGCTGTGTTCGGCATTGACGCCAAGATTAGCGGTCCCATCCACTTAGGCTGGAACGTCCGTTACAAGCGCCGCATCGCCCACAACGACGGGACGGCAGGGCAGACCTGGTACGTTCCTGGCTACGGCACCTACGGCGACACGCGCATTGCCGTTAACTTCAACATCATCATCGACATCTGACTCCTATGAATGCAAAAAACAAGAAGCACCTGCTCTGGCAACTGCCCTTTTTAGTGCTCCTCGTCATTGGCACCGTACTGATCGTGCGGCAGCAGCAGAACACACCGTACCGCACCAACCGGGGCTTCATCTTCGGCACCACATACGCCATCACCTACCAGTCGAATGAAGACTGGGAGAAGGATATCGTGGCCGAGCTACAGAAGGTGGATGCCACATTGTCGATGTTCAACCCCAACTCGGTCATCGCTAAGATCAACAGCAACAAGAGCATGGAGGTCAACGATATGTTTCTGGATGTCTACGATATGGCGCACCGCGTGTCCAAGGCCACAGGTGGAGCCTTCGACGCCACCGTCGCGCCGTTGGTCAACGCCTGGGGCTTCGGCTTCAAGGGCGGCAACATGCCCTCCCGAACACAGGTGGACTCCATCCGCCAGTTTGTCGGCTACGGGAAGGTCTCCGTTGAGCACCTGCAGGTGAAGAAGGCTGACCCTCGGGTGATGCTCGACTTCTCGGCCATTGCCAAAGGCTACGGCGTGGATGCTGTGGCGCGGCTACTGCGCGAGAAGGGCATTGGCAACTTCATGGTGGAGATTGGAGGTGAGATTTCCGCTCGTGGAGTCAGTGCACGGCGAGCACCGTGGCGCATCGGTGTGGCCAATCCTGCGGAAGACTCGCTGGCGGAGGGCAGCGCCTATCAGGCGGTACTCCACCTGACCGATGTCGCCATGGCTACCAGCGGCAACTACCGTAACTTCTACTACAAGGGTGGACGGAAATACGCCCACACCATCGACCCTAAGACGGGCTACCCCGTACAGCACAGTCTGCTGTCGGCCACGGTGTTAGCTAAGAGTTGCGCCGAGGCCGATGCCTACGCCACGGCCTTCATGGTGTTAGGTGTGGACAAAGCGAAAGCGGTGCTGGAGCAGCAGAAGCAGTTGAAGGCCTGCCTCATCTACACCGACCCGTCGGGGAAAACGGCCGTGTGGTATTCGCCGGCACTGAAGAACAAGATAGAGCCTGTGCGCTAAGTCCTATGCCTGCCATCCACCTCTACGACAAACTACTGGAGTTCCCGTTGTTCCAGGGCATGAGTCACTCCGAACTGACGGAAGTGGTGGCGCACACGCGTATTGGTTTCCATAAATACCCAGCGGGAAAGACGCTCTATACCGTAGGCAGTCCGTGCAGTCAACTGGTGTTCCTTATCAAAGGGCGGTTGCAGTCCGAGCGCCGCTTGGGGGCACATCACTCGCGCATCATCGAGCAGTTGGCAGCCCCCTATGTATTAGAACCCGACCGCCTCTACGGTGTAGAACAACACTACCAGCACACCTACACCACCCTGACCGACGCGAACATCCTCACCATCGACAAGGCGGAGGTTCGCCTACTGATGGAGACACAGTTAGTATTTCGCCTCAACTTCGTCAACCTGCTGTCCACCGTCTGCCAACGTTACGACAACCGGACGCGCCTGCCTGCGCCGAAAGACCTGCGGGAGCGCATCATCCGCTATTTCTTCTCGCAGTGCCAGTACCCTGCCGGTCCCAAGACCTTCCACATCCTAATGCGCCAGTTGGCGGAGCTACTCAACACCAACTGGCGCGACATCTCGCACGTCCTCAACCAACTGCAGACCGAAAGCCTCCTCTCCCTCCACCGAGGGCGCATCACCATCCCGACGCTGGAGCGGCTCCTCATGTGACCGCGTCTGAGCAACCACTTATCCTCGAAAAAGTGTAGCATTTCCTTGTTTTTATCATCGAAAAAGTGTATCTTTGCACCACAAATAGGTAGGCTATTAAACGGGTGCAAAGATTTCTCCGCTCGAAAAAATGCCCCAAATCTGCGACCCTCGAAAAGACCGCCACAGATTTGGGGCTGATTGACCATAGTTTCTGTTAGTCCACCTTTACCAAGGTATTGGCTGCAACGTTGGCCTGCAGTTCATACCCTGCAGGGATTTCTGCTTTTGAGCCACACAAGAAGCATGCTGGCCAAACAACAAAGCAGAACAACAGAACTGAAACGGTTGTACGGTTCTTGCCTGTCACGTACACATTTCCATTTCCCAAAGGAACCATCTCTCCACTGGGAGCATACAGTTCTGTAATTTTGATACCCAAGCGCCCCTTGGTTCCCCACCATGAGGACTTCTTGGCTTCATACACCGTGCCATTGACGATTGTGCCATAGGGAATGGCTGTCACACCGTCAACACTAATGTCACGGGAGACTCTGAAAGCCACTTTTTGCCCGACGCTGACATCTGCCGCCTTTGTGGGATTGACAATCTGCAAAGGCACCATCGTACCGGCCTTTACTGTTACTTCTTTCTGTGCGAACGTTCCTACGGACATCAGGCACAGAACCAAACTAATAAATAACTTCTTCATATTGTTTTTAGAAGTTGCACCCGTCTGATGCCCGAAGACAGGTAGGTTGTTGTTTGTTGTGAGAC
>CAVAIX010000160.1:0-5215 GCA_963588695.1 Bacteroidaceae bacterium
GCCCGGCAGGAACATTTCGGTCCTTCGTCCTCATTGTCCTGTGCCAAGGATTTCCAGAAACTCCACGAGACCAGCAATATCCTGTTCTTGAAAGACATTACAAGCAACAAATAAAGAAATAGATATGAATCAATTTGAAGAAAGAGTAAAGGCATTGCGCGCACACCACGAGGCGCTGCTGACGAGAAAGAACGAGAAGGATGCGTGGGGTAACGGCATCTACGACCGCTGGAAACATCCCATCCTCACCGCTGAACACACCCCACTGGAGTGGCGTTATGACTTCAGTGAGAAGGATAACCCCTATCTGATGCAGCGCATTATGATGAACGCCACACTCAACGCCGGTGCTATCAAGTGGAACGGCAAGTACCTGTTGGTGGTGCGCGTGGAAGGGGCTGACCGTAAGAGCTTCTTCGCCGTGGCAGAGAGTCCCAACGGCGTGGACAACTTCCGCTTCTGGGACAAGCCCATCACCATGCCCGAAGACACAGTGCCGGCCACGAATGTCTATGATATGCGCCTCACCGCCCATGAGGACGGATGGGTTTATGGCGTGTTCTGTGCCGAGCGGCACGATGACACGCAGCCCGGCAACCTCAGTGCCGCCACGGCCACGGCTGCCATCGCGCGCACCAAGGACTTCGTCAACTGGCAGCGCCTGCCTGATCTGAAGACGCAGAGTCAGCAGCGCAACGTGGTGCTCCATCCAGAGTTTGTCAACGGTAAATATGCCTTCTACACCCGGCCGCAGGACGGCTTCATCGACACGGGTTCGGGTGGTGGCATTGGCTGGGCACTGGTCGACGACATCACCCATGCGGAGATTACGGAGGAGAAGATTATCAATGCCCGCCACTACCATACCATACAAGAGGTGAAGAATGGTGAGGGGCCGCATCCCGTCAAGACGGACAAGGGGTGGCTGCATTTAGCTCACGGCGTGCGCGCCTGTGCCAGTGGCCTGCGCTATGTATTATATATGTATATGACGGCACTGGACGACCCCACGAAGGTCATTGCCGAGCCGGGCGGTTTCCTGTTGGTGCCGCAGGGCGAGGAGTACATCGGCGACGTGATGAACGTGGTGTTTGCCAATGGCTGGATCGTGGACGAGGACGGCCAGGTGTTTATCTACTACGCCTCGTCCGATACGCGGCTGCACGTGGCGACCTCTACCGTCGACCGCCTAGTGGACTACTGTATGAACACGCCAGCAGATGGTTATCGCACGCAATTCAGCGTGGAGACCATCAACCGCTTAGTGGACAAGAATAAATCGTTGAACCATTAAATAAACACACACTAAAAACCTATGGCAAGTTTCAAAGAAAAAATCGCCTATGCACTGGGTGATGCCGCTGCTGGCGGTATTATATGGAAGGTGATGTCCATCGCCTTTCCGTTGTTCTTTACCAACGTTTTCGGACTGACCTTCGCGGATGCCGCCGTGCTGATGCTCGTGGCGCGTATGTTCGATGTGGTCACCGACCCCATCATGGGTAGTCTGGCCGACCGCACACAGTCGCGCTGGGGCACGTACCGTCCCTGGCTCATCTTCGGAGCGATTCCCTTCGGCATCATCTTCGCACTACTGCTCTATACGCCCGACTTTGGTCTGACGGGCAAGCGCATCTACGCCTATACCCTCTACCTGCTGATGATGGCTATCTACACCATGGTCAACGTGCCTTATGGCTCACTGCTCGGCGTAATGACGGAGGACGACAACGAGAAGAACGAGTTCTCCGCCTATCGTATGATAGGAGCCTATGCCATGGGCTTTGCCACGTTGCTCTCTTTCCCGTACCTCCAGCAGTGGGTGGGCGGCACGGAGGCACACCAGTATGCGGTGATTGGTGCCGTGCTCGGTGGTGTGGCTGCCGTGATGACCCTGATCTGCGGACTCCTCACCAAGGAACGGCTGAAGCCAGTACGCGCCGAGAACTTCTCGTTCCGCCAGTTTGCCGACCTTGTGCACAACAAGGCGTGGCTCTACATGACCGCCATGGCCGTGTGTACCAACTTCTTCAACGGTTTCCGCTACGCGGTGGCTGGTTATATGTTCGACTACTGCTTGCACGGCAATGTGACGATAGACAACCTCATCATCAACTTCACCGTGTTCATGGCTTTTGGTGAGGTGACGTGCATGGTGTTCGGCGGTGTGGCTCCCTGGTTTGCTCGGAAGGTCGGCTCGAAGCGCATGGCGTTCTTCTGGTCTGCCGTGCTCTGCCTGGTCACGTCAGTAGCATTCTTCTTCATCCCCATGGACAAGGCTTACATCGGTCTGATGATTATCCTCGTCATCGTTACTTCCATGGGTATTGGTATCTATTCACCGCTGCTCTGGTCGCTGTACGCTGACGTGGCAGACTACCACACGGAACATTTTGGCACATCGGCCACGGGACTCATCTTCTCTTCGGGTACGATGTCGCAGAAGTTCGGCACAGCCATCTCTGGTTCGCTGATCGCCCTGTTGCTCGGCCTGGCTGGTGCTCACATGGTGACGGATAGCATGGGCAATACGACCATAGACCCAGCCTCCATCACTGACTCGGTGCTGACGATGGTGTGGTCGCTCTTCTCCCTGTTCCCAGCTGCCATCGCCCTGCTGCTTATGTTGTTGGCTTATAAGTTCCCGATAAAGAAATGACGAAGAACCAGGAAACAGTATCCACTATGAAGCGCGAGATGCAGGATGTGCTGCAGCAGAACATCCTGCGTTTCTGGTTGGATAAGATGCAGGACAGGGAGCGCGGCGGCTTCTATGGCCGCATCGACGGTCACGGACAGCTGCACGCTGACGCGGAAAAGGGGGCTATCCTCAACGCGCGCATCCTCTGGGCTTTCTCCGCTGCTTACCGCGTATTAGGTGACGGCGCGTATCTGGAGGCGGCGCAGCGTGCTAAGCAGTATCTGGTGGAGCATTTCATCGACCCCGAATACGGGGGTGTCTACTGGAGTGTGGACTGCGAGGGCAAGCCGCTCGACACGAAGAAGCAGTTCTATGCCATTGGCTTCGCCCTCTACGGCCTGTCGGAGTTTGTTCGCGCCACGGGCGACAGCGAGGCACTGCAGCAGGCCGTCTCCCTCTACCGTTGCATCGAGGAACACGCTCTTGACCGAGAATACAACGGCTACATCGAGGCGCAGACGCGCGACTGGCAACCCATTGCCGACATGCGCCTCTCCGACCTTGACGCCAACTATCCCAAGTCGCAGAACACGCATCTGCACATCATCGAGCCGTACACCAACCTCTTCCGGGTGTGGAAGTCAGCGGAGTTAGAGGCCTCGCTGCGTAATCTGATTCACATCTTCACCGACCGCATCCTCAACCCTGAGACCCACCACCTCGACCTGTTCTTCGATATGGACTGGAAGCGCGGAGCGGGTGCATTGGAGAGCTATGGTCACGACATCGAGTGTTCGTGGCTGATTCACGAGGCCGCCCTTGTCTTGGGCGACGCGGACGTGCTGAAAAAGGTGGAGCCAGTGGTGCGGATGGTGGCGCAGGCTTCGGAAAAGGGACTAAACGCTGATGGCTCGATGGTGCACGAGGCCAATCTCGACACGGGCTATGTGGACAGTGACCTCCACTGGTGGGTACAGGCCGAGGCCGTAGTGGGCTTCTTCAATGTCTGGCAGCATTTCAACGATGAGGCGGCCTTGGAGAAAGCCAACCGTTGTTGGCAGTACATCAAGGATAACCTCATCGACTATGGAAACGGAGAATGGTATTGGAGCCGCCACCAGGACGGTAGTCTCAATTTAGATGACGACAAAGCAGGCTTCTGGAAGTGTCCTTACCACAACAGTAGGATGTGTCTGGAAATCATGGAGCGCACGGAATGACCGCGCGCTCCATGATTCGTGGTCTTGATTTCTTGAAAAACAGGCGGAATTAGTATAATTTGGGTGGAATTCGGGGGGAATCATTTAAGTTTTTTATTTTACTGGCTTATAATTCAGGATTTTTATCTAAATTTGCAACGAAGAACCAAAAGACCAGAAGACTATGGCACTGAAGCTATACCCGATAGGCATACAGACCTTCGAGGAGATTATCAACAGACAACTCCTCTATATCGACAAGACGGAATACGTCTACCGCATGGCTCACAGCGGTGGCAAGCATTTCTTTCTGGGACGGCCACGTCGTTTCGGAAAGTCGCTGCTCGTTACCACCATGCAAAGCTACTTCGAGGGAAGGAAAGACCTGTTCAAGGGACTGGCCATTGATGCCTTGGAGAAGGAATGGACGGAATATCCCGTGCTTCACTTCGACCTCAGCGGAGGAAAGCACATGGAGAAGGAACAGTTGGAAGAGTACTTGGGCTATCGTTTGCAGGAAGAGGAGAAAAAATGGGGCATTACAGCACCTGTCAAAGGAGCGAACAATCGCCTCATCGAACTCATCAACACGGCCTACGAGAAGACTGGCAAGCAGGTGGTGGTGCTCATCGACGAGTATGACGCACCGTTGCTCGATGTGGCTCACGAAGAAAAGCAAATGGATGCGCTCCGCCACATCATGCGCAACTTCTACAGTCCGTTGAAGTACAGCGAGGCAAAGCTCCGCTTCGTGTTCCTCACGGGCATCACGAAGTTCTCGCAACTCAGCATTTTCAGTGAGCTGAACAACATCAACAATATCTCCATGGACGAGGCGTATGCTGGTATCTGCGGCATCACTGAAGAGGAGCTACTCACGCAGATGAGCGATGACATCGACCTGTTGGCCGACAAGTTGAAACTCACGAGGGAACAAACCGTTGAGAGACTGAAAGCACAGTATGACGGCTATCATTTCACGTGGCCGTCGCCTGATGTCTACAACCCGTTCAGCCTGCTCAACTGCTTTGACAAGCAAAAACTGGACGCCTACTGGTTCAGTTCGGGCACGCCCACCTACCTGCTCAACATGATGCGGAAATTTGGGGTGAAGCCCTCGCAACTGGGCAAGACAAAGGCAAAGGTGGCATCCTTCGATGCAGCCACGGAGACGATGTCGTCCATGACACCACTGCTCTACCAGAGTGGCTACCTCACTATCAAGAACTATGACAAAGAGGTGGACACTTACACGCTTGACATCCCCAACAAGGAAATTTCTGTAGGACTGTTTGACAGCTTACTGCCGGGTTATCTGGATGCTGCGGTTGACGATGGTAGAGTGGTGATGGGTGATGTTTCAGCACGGATTAAG
>CAVAIX010000161.1:0-5173 GCA_963588695.1 Bacteroidaceae bacterium
TTCAAGACAATGAGACATACCGCAGAGTTCATTTCGCAGTCATGGCGATAGAGAAGTAACTATCCAGCGCAAATGAAAGTGCTGTTTGGCTTGACAGGGCGGAAGTCAGCGTTACTTTCCGATGCAGAAATGACTGAAGATATTGGAAAGGACTTCGGTGGGGGTTATCTGTCCCTGACCGGTAATCTCGGCAAGGTCGGACAGGACAAGGCGCAGGGACTCGGCAATGAGGTCGCCGGAGAGGTGGTTAGTCAAGCCGCTGACGACGCGTTCTAAGTCGGTCTGTGCACGCAGCAGGGCTTCGTAGTGGCGTGCACTGGTGACGATGACATCGGACTCTTTGATGTCGGGAACGTGGGCAGCCTCCCATATCAAGGTTTCCAACTGCTCCATGTTGCTGCCGAGCTTAGCACTGACGGCGACGTGGGGGAAGCGTAGGGCAGCCGCAGAGAGGGTAGGGGCTTGCTGGTCTGACTTATTGCAGACGATGATCAACGCCTTGTCGGACGTGCGCTGCACCATGTCCTCAAACTCGGTCTGCGAGGGTGAGGTGTCGATGAGCCAAAGGACGATGCGAGCCTTGCCAATGGCCTGATAGGTGCGCTCAATGCCTATCTGCTCTACGGTGTCGTCGGTTTGGCGGAGTCCTGCCGTGTCGATGAAGCGGAACTGCACGCCACGGATGTCGATGACGTCCTCAATGGTGTCGCGCGTAGTGCCGTGGATGTCGGACACGATGGCACGTTCTTCCTTCAACAATCGGTTGAGTAGGGTGGACTTCCCCACGTTGGTCTTGCCCACCAAGGCTACGGGGATGCCCTGCTTGACGGCCTGACCGGTCTGAAACGAGGCAGCCAACTGTCGGACTCGACTGCTGATGTGACTGGCCAACTCGAGCAGTTCTCCACGGTCAGCAAACTCCAGGTCTTCGTGGTCGGAGAAGTCAAGCTCCAGTTCGAGCAGGGAGGTCAGGCGCAGCAGTTGGTCGCGCAGTATGCACAACTCGTTAGAGATGCCTCCGCGCAGTTGGCTGACGGCCAAGCGATGGGTGGCCTTGTTCGTGGCTGCAATGAGGTCGGCCACGGCTTCGGCCTGCGAAAGGTCGAGCTTGCCGTTGAGGTAGGCGCGCTGCGTGTATTCGCCGGGATGTGCCATGCGACAGCCGTTGGCTATGAGGAGTTGGAGGATTTGGTCGACGACGTATGAACTGCCGTGGCACGACACTTCGGCACTATCCTCTCCAGTGTAGGAGTGAGGGGCGCGGAACACGGAGACGAGCACTTCGTCTATCACCTCCTCGCCACGCTTGATGCAGCCGTGGACGACGGTGTTTGCCGCCACCTCGGTCAAGTTGCGCGTAAAGATGCGAGAAAGACTCTCAAGTGCCTGTCTGCCCGAGATGCGGATGATAGCTAAAGCGCCGCCAGTCTTCGTGGCCAGTGCGCAGATGGTGTCGTTGTGCATTTTATATTCTGTCGAGAACCTTTTCGATGAGTGTGTCGATGGATGCCTTGTATTCCGTGTTCATCTCTTGGGCATAACGGTTGGCGATGACCATGCAACAGGTCATGGCCTTGTGGCCTAACAGCGAGGATAGACCAGCCAGGGCGCTCGACTCCATCTCGAAATTGCAGATGCGCATACCGTCGTAGTCGAAACTTTCCACCTTCTCATTCTGTGTGGGGTCGGCCAAAGGGATGCGCAGTTGTCGTCCCTGCGGACCATAGAAGCCGCCGCAGGCGATGGTGTAGCCACGCACCATGTCGTCTTTGGCTATGCGGTCGATGAGGGCAGCATCGGCTTGTGCCACATAGGGTGCGGCCAACAGGGGATTCCAGTGCATGTGTTGCTTGAAGACTTCCTCCATGTCGAGGTCGCAGACCGCGTTGCGTCCGTCATAGAAATTGAGCAGGCCGTCGAAGCCAATGCTCTTGACGGAGGCCACAAAGGTGCCTATCGGCGTGAAGGGTTGCAGGCCGCCGCAAGTGCCGATGCGCACCAGTGTCAGTGTGCGGTGGTTGTCGCGAATCTCGCGCGTGTTGTAGTCGATATTGGCCAAAGAGTCAAGCTCGTTGACCACGATGTCGATATTATCGCAGCCAATGCCCGTAGCCTGCACAGTGATGCGCTTGCCTTTACAGGTGCCCGTGACGGTGCGGAACTCGCGGTTGCTCACCTCACATTCTTTTTGATCAAAGTGGGCGGCAATGGTGTCCACGCGCCCTGGGTCGCCCACCAAGATGACCTTATCGGCCAGTTGTTCGGGACGCAGATGCAGGTGAAAGCACGAGCCGTCGCTATTGATAATCAGTTCTGATTCAGGGATTTTTGTCTTCATAGTCTATCTTTCCTTTGAGGAATTTGATTTCCTCGTTTCTGATTTTCTTCTCAAGTTTGCGGATGTCAGCACGCATCTGGTGCTGCTGTTGCTCAGCGGCCACGATGTCTGCGGCCACGGTGCGCTTCTCGTCTGCTGTGGCACTACTGTAGCGTTCGCGGTTCTGTTCCAGCGACTGCTCTAATGCGACTTGTTGCGCACGCAACCGTACTAACTGCTGATAGCGTTGCGCATTGCCTGTCGCCTGGAAGTCAGAGAGGCGGTGATAATCCACATCGTCGTTGATGACAAAGGTAAACTCCGCACGCTTGCTGCTGCCCTCACGCCTTTCCTTCACCTTTTTCAGCCGGTCCAGAGCCTCATCGATGTCGGGCTTCGTCCAAGTCTCCGCTATGTTGTCAATGCGTGCGAAACGGGCTATTTGCTCCTCGGAATAAATCTCTGGGTCGTAGGACTGGCGGACATCGGACGGCACGAAGGTATAGATGCACACCTTGCCTTCCTTCTGTCGTCGGTCGGTGGCAAACCAGCCGATGCGGTCGTATTCGTTGATGACCAACAAATAGTCGTTAGCCTCCGAATTGAAGGGCATCCCGATGTTTTCTGGGGCAAGGAAGCGGTCTTCCTCCGCATCGTACGTGGTGACGTAAATGTCGTAGCCTCCAAGCCCGTCACTGCCTTCAGCGGCAAAGTAGAGCGTAAGACCGTCGGGCATCATAAAGGGATAGTTGACGCGCTTGAACTGCAACGTGTCGTTGATGCCCTGCAATGGCCGTGGCTGCGCCCATCCCTGGCCTTCCTTGTCGCTGGCGTAGAGGTTGGTGTTGCCGACCTCGTCTTCCTGCGACATAAGGCAGAGACTGCCGATGGCATTGACGTAGACATAGGCATCGGGCTGCTGCTGCGTGTGGAAGAAATGATCATAGGAGTCAATACACCCCTCCTCGGGGTTGAGGTGGTACTGCTGAAGGAAGTCCTTCTTGTCGACCACAACGCTGTCGATGACCATGATGCGCTGGGTGGACAGAGTCATCATCCGCAGGCGTTCTTGCCGTGCTAGTTCCTCTGCCGACACCTTCTCTTTCTGGATAGTTGTTGGTCTGCGCTTCTGTGCCACTGCGGACAACACCACCAGCAACAACAGGAGAAAAGTCAAACTGCGTAGTTTCATCGGAATGTTCATTGTAGCAAAGTTACGAATTTCCACGATATGCGGCAAATATCCGCCGAGATATTAATGAATTTTAATAATAGAGTAGGGGCTTCACCGCGCCAAACGATAGATGTCGCGCATCTCTTTCGGTCCCAGCACTTCCATGGCACCAACGGTAATCGTACCGCCACGTGAACACTTGTCGACCATCACTTCAATCTCTTCGTCCGTAAGGTCGCGCCCCAACAGTTCGTGGATGTTGACGGGCATTCCAATCTCGCGATAGAACCGCTCCATCGCCTCAATGCCCTGTTCCGCAGTACTTTTCAGGTCTGAGAAGTCGGGTGTTATTCCCATCACGTTGACGGAAAACTGCACAAAGCGATTTAGGTGTTTCGGCAGAACGTAGCGCGCCCACGACGGCCACAGGGCTGCCAGACCTGCGCCATGGGTGACGTTGAACAGCGCACTCAGTTCGTGTTCCAGTCGGTGTGTCCCGAAATCCTTTTCTGTACCACATTCCGTAAGGTCGTTGTGGGCGAGAGACCCAGCCCACATGATCTGCGCACGATAGCGGTAGTTGTCGGGGTGCTTGAGCACCAAAGGAAGGGTGTCCTTCACGGTCCGCATCAGAGCCTCGGCGATCTGGTCGGTCAGCGTCATCTCTTCGTATTTGGAGAAATACCGCTCCATCGTGTGCATCATGATGTCCGTGCCGCCAGCGGCTGTCTGATAGGCGGGCAGCGTGTAGGTGCGCTCAGGATTCATCACCGCAAACTTGCAACGACACAAGTCGCTGTTGACACCGCGCTTCAACAAGCCTTCGTCTTTGGTAATCACGCAACTGGACGACATCTCGCTGCCTGCCGCAGGAATCGTGAGCACAACACCCACAGGCAGGCAACACTGCGGCACAGCCTTGCCGCACCAGAAGTCCCACACGTCACCAGCGTAGTCCACACCGTAGGCAATGGCCTTGGCCGAATCAATCACACTGCCACCGCCGACAGCTAAAATGAAACCCACTTGTTGCTGACGGCACAGTTCGATGCCTTCATAAACCTTGCTCAACAGTGGATTGGGAACGACACCGCCAAGCTCCACAAACGACAGACCAGCATCACGAAGCTGGCCACGCACCACGTCAAGCAGTCCTGAACGCTCGGCAGAACCTCCGCCATAATGAAGCAAAACCTTACTTCTGCTTGTTTGCGAGACCTCGCTGCCGTCAGGTTTCGAAACCAGACTGTTGGCGAAGTAGGCGTTGACCAGTGCACCAATTTGCTGTTCGGCATTCTTACCGAAAACAACACGCGTAGGAGAATAGAAGTTGAAATCTTTAATCATATTCGTACCTTTTTTATGTTTATAGCCTTATCTGATGATTACTATTTATCATAACTGCCATTAAAATCGACTTAAAAAACGGGAAAAGAAAAGAGGAGGCGTCTTCACAGATTGCCTCCTCACGAGGAAAATGATAAATATAGATTAAAATTACTAGTTGTGTGCTGCAAAGTTAATACATTCATGAGACATTCCAAATATTACGTGTAATTAATACACACCAATTAAATCTTTTTCACACGGGGGGGGGTGGATTAGCCTTTCTTAAGCGGGAATTTAGGGAATTGCACTGAAAAATCCGTTGCGTTGCAAGGATTCGTAGATGCGCTGTACTG
>CAVAIX010000162.1:0-5152 GCA_963588695.1 Bacteroidaceae bacterium
GTCCACTCTACTCCAAGATGACCGCCCCCTTGAGTCGCTTTGTCCAAAAGAATGGCATCCGATTGTTGATTCCCTTCTCCATTGATGCGCCAGAACTGGATACTACGCCAAACATATTCCAGGTCTACCAGACACCCGAACTGCTCAACGAAACCTATATTGCCAATTTCCTCCGCCGCTTCCCCGACTGTCACACCGTCATCATCGACTGCAACGACAGCACCAGCCGTAAGGGCAACTTCACCTTCGGACTGCGTCGCTGCCTGGAAGCACGTGGCACAGGATACTCAGTCACCAACCTGAAATCGGGCGAGGAACTCTTCCGCAAAGCCTTCCGCACCGATCGGCAGAACGTGGTCGTCCTCAATAGCGGACGCTCACCGCAGCTCAATGTCGCCATGGCGCGTCTCAACAGTCTGAAGACCGCCGTCCCCGACCTCCAGATTACCCTCTTTGGCTACACCGAATGGATGCTCTACACCCGTCATCAGCTCGACAATTTCCACCGCTTCGACACCTATATCCCAGCCACCTTCTATATGGATCCCCTCTCGCCGAAGACCGCACGCATCAACCTCAAATACCGCTGGAACTTCCACACCGACATGATGCAGGCACTGCCGCGCTTCGCCATCGCTGGCTTTGACCATGCCTACTTCTTCATCAAAGGGCTTTGTCTCTACGGCAACCGCTTCACAGGTGCACCCGGACTTATCGGCTATACGCCCATACAGACACCCCTGCGCTTCGAACGTATCAGTGGTGGCGGGTTCCAGAATCGCGCCACACTCTTCGTTCACTATACCCCCGAAGGCAAGACAGAGACCGTCAAGTTCTAACCATCACACTGCAACATGAAACAATATCACAATACCGGACTGAAATACTACAGCCGTAGACTGTTGACAGTCGTTGTTGCCCTCGCCGCCCTACAGACCGCGCAGGCGCAGGTGGGCGACTATCGCAACGAACTGGCCGTCGGACTGAGCGGCGGAATGACCATGAGTTCCGTGGCCTTCTCGCCACGCGTGCCCCAGAAACAGTTGATGGGGACTACCGCCGGCATTACGCTGCGCTACACCTGCGAGAAATATTTCAAGAGCATTTGCGCTGTTGTGGCAGAAGTCAACCTCGTGCAGACGGGATGGAGCGAAGACATCCTCGACGCCAACGACAACCCCTGCTACTACGCCGACGACCCTACCAATCCACTCTTCTACGAACGCACGATGAACTACGTACAAATACCCATCATGGCACGGCTCGGTTGGGGACGCGAGCGCAAAGGCTTCCAGGGCTTCTTCCAGATAGGCCCGCAGATGGGTTTCTTCCTCAGCGAGAAAACCGCCACCAACATTCGCGAGGGGTACGAACCCGAGAAACCTCGCTCCTCATACATTAACGCGCAGGAATCCATGCCCGTAGAAAATAAGTTTGACTACGGCATTGCCGTGGGAGCCGGACTGGAATACTCCCGGCCGAAATTGGGACACTTCCTTCTCGAAGGCCGTTACTACTATGGCCTCGGCAATATCTACGGCAACACCAAGAGCGACTATTTCGGTAAGTCGAATTTCGGACAGATTGCTGTCAAACTCACATACCTTTTCGACCTAATGAAGACAAATAATTCTAAAATCAAATAAATATTCCTATGTTCAAAAACCATCCTAAAGGGCTGCTACTCGCAGCACTCAGCAACATGGGAGAGCGTTTCGGCTACTATATTATGAACGCCGTGCTCGTGCTCTTCCTCTGCTCTAAGTTCGGTCTCTCCGACGAGACGAGCGGTGTCATCTACTCCTTCTTCTACGCTG
This sequence comes from Bacteroidaceae bacterium, assembly GCA_963588695.1. GTDB lineage: Bacteria > Bacteroidota > Bacteroidia > Bacteroidales > Bacteroidaceae > Prevotella. The sequence continues at coordinate 1,818 of CAVAIX010000162.1, forward strand.
GCATCTATGTGCTCAGCCTTGTGGGCGGCATCATCGCTGACCGCACGCAGAACTACAAAGGCACTATCATGACGGGACTCGTCATCATGGCCTTAGGATACGTCATCCTCTCCGTACCCGTCATGGCTACTGCCAACAACGTCGCCTGGCTGCTTCCCATCACCTGTATGGCATTGTTCTTCATCGCCTTCGGTAATGGTCTCTTCAAGGGCAACCTTCAAGCCATCGTCGGACAGATGTATGACAATTTTGAGGCTGAGGCTGCCAAAAAAGGCGAGGAGGCACTACGCATCGCGAAGGGACAGCGCGACTCTGGCTTCCAGATTTTCTACGTCTTCATTAATATCGGAGGACTCGTAGCTCCCTTTGTTGCACCACTGCTGCGCTCTTGGTGGCTACAGGTCAACAGCCTGACCTACGATGCCTCGCTGCCTGCACTCTGTCACCAGTACCTCGACCAGGGAGCTGCGCTCTCCGCAGAAGCCCTACAGAACCTCAGCGAACTGGTGGAAAAGGTGGGCGGACAAACAGGCGGAGACCTGACGGCCTTCTGCTCCCACTACTTGAACATTTTCAACACTGGCATCCACTATTCATTCATTGCATCGGTGGTGGCTATGCTCATCTCGCTGTTCATCTTCGTTTGCTCGCGAAATATCTTCCCTACACCGGGCAAGAAGGAGGCTGCGAAGGCCGTGGACTATACCGAGGCAGAGAAACAAGAGATGGCTACCGAAATCAAACAACGTATGTTTGCCCTGTTTGCTGTGCTTGGTATTGCCGTCTTCTTCTGGTTCTCGTTCCATCAGAACGGAATGTCGCTTAGTCTCTTTGCGCGCGACTTTGTCGTTACTGACACCATTGCACCGGAAATCTGGCAGGCTGTAAATCCCTTCTTCGTCATTGTATTGACACCAGTTATTATGTGGATTTTCTCCTCACTGACACGTGCAGGGCGCGAAATCTCTACACCGCGCAAGATTGCCTACGGTATGGGAATTGCTGGACTGGCCTATCTCTTCCTCGTCGTCTACTCCATGGTGCAGGGTTATCCCTCTGCCGAGGACTTCAAGATGATGGGCGAGACAGCCAAGGAAGGATTGAAGGCTGGGCCGTGGGTACTCATCGTCGTTTACTTCTTCCTTACCGTAGCCGAGCTCTTTATATCACCATTGGGACTCTCGTTCGTCTCCAAAGTAGCCCCGAAACACCTGCAGGGTCTCTGTCAGGGACTTTGGCTCGGTGCTACCGCCGTAGGCAACCTGTTGCTCTGGGTCGGCCCATTGATGTACAACAAATGGCCCATTTGGATGTGCTGGTCGGTATTCCTGCTCGTTTGCCTCATCTCTATGGGTGTCATGTTCGGCATGGTGAAGTGGCTTGAACGTGTGACAAAATAACCCAAACCGTTGCCCTATGCCGTTTGGACTGCTTATAGTCGTTTCGTGGCTCACACTGGTCGGGTTTAACTGTGAAAACCTCTTCGACTGTGAACATGACTCGCTGAAGCAGGATGCCGAATGGCTGGAGGGTGGACGAAGGAAATGGACACCGAGGCGATACCATCAGAAGCTACGCAACGTGGCACAGACCATTGTTTCCTGTTCCGCAGGAACGGAAACCTTAACCCTTCCCCATTTGGTGGCATTGGTGGAAGTGGAAAATGACAGGGTGCTCCGCGACTTGACGCGGCGCACCCTGTTGCGTACGGCTGGCTACGACTGGCTGATGACGGAGTCGCCAGACAGGCGAGGCATCGATGTGGCACTGATGTACCAGCACGCTGTCTTCCGTCCCATCTGCTACGACTGCCTGACAGTAGAACCCGAAAAAAAACATCATCCTACGCGTGACATCCTCTATGTCAAAGGACGCTATATTTCGGGCGACACACTTCATGTCTTCGTGGTTCACGCCCCCAGTAAGTTGGGTGGAGAAAAGAAGTCTGAGCCTTGGCGGCGCAAGGTATTGCAGCGGATGCAGGCGGAGGCTGACCATATCCGCAAGGTATCGCAACAGGCAAAGATCATCTTCGTAGGCGACTTCAACGACACGGCGGACAGCCCACCGTTGATGGAACTGGAATCGGCAGGTTATCACAATGTCAGCAAAGAAGTAGGAGGACGCTATGGTCAGGCGAAAGCCTCTTATCGCTACCAAGGACACTGGCAGGGAATTGACCATGTTTTTGTGAGTGGCGCGCTGCTTTCATACCTCGACTCGTGCTACGTCAACGATGCACCATTTCTGTTGGAAAAAGACAAAAAGTTCGGGGGCAAGAAGCCGTTTAGGACATACAACGGCCTCCATTACCGCAAGGGTTTCAGCGACCATCTGCCCATGGTAGCGCGCTTCCGACTGCCGCAACACGATGGTCAAAAGAGTCGACAGGGCAAATAATCCTCAGCGGTTTCGCCTAAAGATCAGCGTCTTTGGCAATTTTTGCCACTTTCCGTTCTTTGGCACTTTAATCGTGCTACCGCTGACCTGCTTGAGTATGTAGGTGGAGTCGCGCTGCAGAGAGAGTGTTGCTGTGAGATCCTCGCTGCCGTAGTCGTTGACCATGGTCAGTAACATCTCCTTGTTTCCCTGTTGCTTCACGGTGGTGATGGGCCAACAGAATGAGTTGTTTTTCTTGCCGAGGTAGCCAGGCATCGTGCCATAGATTTCCTGACCAGGGATGGTGATGTTTTGCTTTTTAAAATCAATGCGGAGATAAACATCGTATTCATCGTTGATGAGTCGACCGGAGAAGGCTTCTTGCGACTGTTGGGCAAAAACCGTAGCTGTCACGGCTGCAAAAAAGGCTGTGGACAACACGCGTTTCATGAACTTGTAGAATGGGGCTTTCATGGGCTTGATGACATAAATTTGCGCAAAGGTAGCAAATCTATATCAATAAATGTGAAGCAGATGGAAAAAATATGCAGCAAATCCATGTGCTTTTTTGATATTTTTACGTATCTTTGCGGCCGTTAAGTATGTTAATATGGGAAAAGAACTGATAAAACCCGATTTTATCTTTGAAGCGAGTTGGGAAGTCTGTAATAAAGTAGGGGGTATATATACCGTCCTCTCCAGCCGCGCAAAAACACTACAGGAGGCTATGCACGACAGGATTGTCTTTATCGGTCCAGACGTGTGGCACGAAAACAATAATCCTTATTTCCATGAAGAGGCTTCGCTGTTGGCCGCATGGCAATGGCAGGCAAAAGAAGAAGGGTTGCGCGTGAAGGTGGGTCGCTGGGACATTCCAGGAAAGCCCGTAGCTATTCTCGTAGACTTTCAACCCTATTTCGAAAAGAAAAACGAAATATACGGATGGCTGTGGGAAA
>CAVAIX010000163.1:0-5147 GCA_963588695.1 Bacteroidaceae bacterium
GGATGAGAGTAGAACGCACCAGTGCAGGCGTGCATAGCTGGTCCCAACATATTGCCCTTGAGGCGGAGAATTAGTTCGCACACCTTGGCGTAGGTCTTGGGGCCAACGTCGCCTAAGTCTTTCTCGAAATTCTTGGAAGACCACGGCTTCAATCCCCAGTCTTCGTCGTTGATAAACAATCCCCTGTATTTGATGGAAGGCTGCTTGGACACCACTTTTCCTGTGAGATAAACAGCCGCCTTGTGTTGCACGGGCACGTCAGCCCACCAGTAGTAAGGGGACACGCCCATCTGTTCGGAAATGGACAACAGACCATAGGCCGCTCCGCGCTTGTCGCTTCCGACGACAACCAGTGCTTGACGGATGCCTTTCTGGGGTTTCTCCACCACCTGAATCGCGTACTGTTCCCAACCATTCTTGATTTTGGAAACATCGATGCGTTTTTGGGCAATCAGCCAGTCTACCCATTTATTCTTTCCGATGGTGGCCACGACGATGACCTTCTCGCCTTCCACCTCGTTCTTGATGACAGGCTTGGACTTCAGGTCTGTGGCCAATTCCACGTCGCTGGTGAACATCTCCGCCACTTTCTTGACCAGTTGCTCCTCCTTTGGAGAAACATAGACCGTGGCACACTGCCCGTCGGCAACGATAGGGAAGGCTTGTGACGAAGCCTTCTTGCCCACTTGTATCTGGGCACAGCAGGTGATTGACAGCCACGTCAATCCTGCTATCATACTTATCTTTTTAATCATATATAGCATTAGAAGATATAAAATACTGAAGAGTCACACTGGGGGAACCCCAGCATGACTCTTCTGAAAAAATCAATAACCAGGATTCTGTTCCAACACCGCTCCATTGTTTGCTTCAATGACAGACTGCGGAATCGGCCACACCTCGTACGTCTTTTGCATTCCGACCCCGTCACCGTTCGTCTTGGGGTCTGCATAATAAGGATTGCACTTCATTACCCTGTCGTAGAGTTTCCCCATGCGCATCAGTGTGAGGCGGCGTTTCTCCTCAATGCCCAACTCGCGCATACGCTCGTCCAGCAGGTAGTCAATGTCCACCTTGGCAGGCTCTACCGTCTTGGCGTGTGCCCTGCGTCTTACGACATTGATGTCGGCAGCAGCCTTGTCCTTGTTGCCTAACTTGATGTAAGCCTCAGCCCGAAGCAGGTAAGTCTCGGAGAGGCGGAACATATACTGATCCGTATATGTGGTTCCTGCAATGCTCTTCAACTGCAGGGTTGCCGCATTCTGATACAGTTCGGTGGGATGGTTGAAGGGCGTCGTGATCTTCGTCTGGTAGGCATAGAGGTATCGCCCTGGAATCGTTGTGCTGTTGCCCTGACCCACGATGAGTCCTGCAGGCGGATTATCCACGTCGATGGTGTCGATGCCTGTGGCAGCCTTGAACGAACTGTTGTTCACTGGGAACTTGCGCACGAAATTGTAGTTAGAGTTGCGGATGTCGCCATTGAAATCATCCTCCCAAATCGTGTTGGAGAAGTAAACGGTGGAAATGCCCCAGCCAATGCCGCGTCCGCCAGTGTAGTCGCCAATGGGCCAGTTGAACGGAGAGAGTTTCTTACCGTCCACGGTCAGTTTCACATCTCTTACCATCGGTGCGAAGTTACGCTCCAACATATAGTTGCCCGTCAGTTTCAGGTCAGCGGTGGAACTGCCGCCACCCGGGAGGTTGGTCTCAAACTGGATGATCCAGATGCCCTCCGTATTGCCTGCCCCGCGGTTCTGGTTATTGCAGCGGAAGAGGTCCCAGTAGACATCACCAGGCTCTGTAGACCTGGAGCCGAAGCGAGTCTGCATCAATGCCAGTGCCGGATTGTCTATCACCTTAGAGGCCGCATCGACAGCCTCTTGGTTCTTCCCCTCGGCCAGATAAATCTCGGCCAAGAGATGATAGGCGGCAGACGACGAAATCTCTCCGTCTTTCACCTTCGCGATGTCTGGCAGGTGCAGGGCAGCAAACAAGATATCAGCCTCAGCTTGTGCCAGTGTTTCTTCTTTGGAAGCACGCACATAATCGTTTTTGAGTGCAGTAACCTCGTTCAACTCAAGGGGAACGCCTCCGTAGAGATAAGCCAAGGTGCGATAGGCCATGCCCCGGAAGAATTTTCCCTTTGCCTCGAACATCGTTTTCAGGTCTTCACTCAGTGCGCTGGCCTGTGCAGAACGGTTGATCAAGGTGTTGGCCTCGGCCACAATCTTGTAAAGCCCGTCCCAGTGCAGTTTAGGAATATTGCCCGTCGGATTGTAAGCTGCCAACATATTGCCGTGGCGGTTGGTGCTTCCAGGTTCGCCGTCGTACACTAGGTCAGTACCGAAGATATAGTCCATGGGCTTGCTCTCGTCGTATCCGTAGAATTCGATTCGAAGTAGGTTATAGAGGTCGTTGACGGTCATGTCGAAATCCGTCTCCATGCGGAAAGAGTTCTCGGAACTCATAAAGTCTTTGGGTGTCTCCTCTAAGAACTTGCTTTCATTGCAAGAGACGAGTCCCAACAGCAGGAATGAATATATAAGCTTCTTCATAGTTGTCACAATGTTAAAGAGTTAAATTAAGTCCAAACGAAAAACTTCTCAGAACGGGACGGCCGAAGTATCCGCTTCCAGCCTCAGGATCCCAGCCTTTCCAATTAGTAAGGGTAATCAAGTTCTTGCCGCTGAAGAAGAAGTTCAGATTCTCCAAACCGATTGAACTGGTCCATGTCTTCGGGAGCGTGTAGCTTAATGATACGTCTTGCAGGCGAATGAAACTGCGGTCTTGATAGAGTGTTCCGCCAATACTGCCGCTCTGTGTGGAACGGGCGTATGTGGCGTTCGGGTTGCGAGGAGACCAGTAGTCCATGGCTAACTCGCTGATTCTGTTCCAGCGTCGGGCGTTGGTGTCGCCTCGTGTCAGTGTCTCGGAATTGGCCTGCAGATAGCCATTGTGTCCGCCTTGGATGGAGTTGATGAAGAAGCTCAAGGCGACGGACTTGTATCTGAAGCTGTTCAGAATGCCGAAACGATAGGCTGGCGTTTTCTTTCCGAGAATGACGCGGTCGTCCACCGTGATTTCTCCGTCTTCGTCGGTGTCTACGATGCGGTAGTTGCCAGCATGGTAGCCCTTAGGAATGTCGTCACTCAACTGCCAGATGCCGTCTATCTTGTAGTTATAGATAGACTGTAGGCTCTTGCCGATGAAGAGATTGCTGGCCACCAAGTCGTCTTCCTTTCCGTCGCCGTCATTGTCCATTCCTGTAAGGGAGATAATCTTGTTGGAGTTGGCAGAGATGTTGAAGGTCGTGCTCCACTCAAAGTCCTTGGTAGCGATGTTCTGTGAAGTGATGGAAAATTCAATACCCTTGTTGCGTAGCTTACCGATATTGGAGCTGACCGTGCTGAAACCAGTGATGGTAGGAATGGCCAGGTCATAGAGCAGGTCGCGTGTGGTGTTGAAATAGACATCCACAGTACCGCGTATACGGCTGTTGAGTACAGCAAAGTCCAGTCCGAAGTTGATGCCTTCGGTCTTTTCCCATTTCAGGTCGTTGTTGGACATGGTCGACACCTTTTGTCCGATTTCAGTCTGTCCGCCGTCTCCAAAGACGTATGCCGACGACATGGTGACCTGCGACAAGGATTTGTAACGAGAGGTCTGGTTGCCACTGATACCCCAGCCAGCTCTCAGCTTTAACTGGTCTACCCATTTCACTTGGAAGAACTTTTCTTGATTCACGTTCCAAGCCAATGCCACAGACGGGAAGATGGCGAATTTGTTGTTCTTGGCAAAACCGGAATAGCCGTCGCGGCGCACCGTTGCCGTCAACAGGTAGCGGTTGTCGTATTTGTAGTTGATGCGCCCCATCTGATAGAGCAAAGCCTCGTCCCAAGCTCCCGAGGTGGTGTATTGGTTCGTGCCTAAGCTGAGATCGTTGTATCCCAGTGTGAGGCGTGAGAAGTTTTGGGCATCAGCCTTCGTCGTGTCGTATTTTCTCTCACTGGCACCATAGAGCAGGGTTGCGCCGATGCTGTGTTTGCCGAACTCTCCGTTGTAGTTGAGGATGTTGTCCACCGTATAGTCGTAATATTCCGTGTGGCTCTTGTAGGCATCTCCTGTCAGACTGGCACCATATTCGCTGGCATAGTAGTGGTTATCAATGCGGTAGTTGTTGCCGTAGTTGATGCGATAGGTCAGACCCTTGACGGGAAGTTTGATTTCGGCATAGAAATTGGCAAAGAAATAGTTGTGGCGCTCCTTGTCCGACACGTTGGAACCCATGAACGGGTTGGTGTCCAAGGTCTGGAAAGGATAAGGCACGATGTCGCCGTTCTCGTCGTAAGGGGAAATCAGTGGACTCTGGGTAATCAAAGCCCACACGCCCGGCTCTGCACCGTCTTGATTGACGAAAGAAGCGAACGACTGCACACCGAACTTCATCCAGGTGTTGGGCGTCACGTCCAGATTGATGCGGATGCTGTTGCGCTTGAAATCGTCGTTCTTGATGTAGCCCGACTGGTTGGTGTTCTCGTAGGAAAGTAGATAGGAAATTCGCTCTGTGCCGCCTGATGCGCTCAACCGATTCTCAAAGATATGTCCAGTCTGTGTGCCCTCTCCCCACCAGTTGTAGTCTGTAGCAGAGATGCCGTCGGCCTGCGAACTGTCCAGCATCGGTGTGTCTGGCAGGTAGTCGGCCACATTGAAATCGGGATTGGGAGTTGTATAATCCGGTCCAAGGTAAGCCTTGTCGTACCAGAAATCCTTCGTGAACTGCAGATACTCGGACCTGTTCATGGGGCGAAGGTTCTTGGTCGGATTGGAGAGTGTGTAAGAAGAAGAGAAGTTGATTTTGGTTTTTCCTTCCTTACCCTTCTTAGTTGTGATCAAGAGCACACCATTGGCGGCCTGTGCACCGTAAACTGCTGTTGCACTGGCGTCTTTCAATACGTCAATGGATGCAATGTCGTTCGGGTTAAGGGAAGACAAGGAACTGGTGTAGATAATACCATCCAGTACCACCAAAACGCTACTGTTACCTGAAATTGTATTTTCACCTCGAATAGAAATGTCTGGGGTAGCACCAGCTGTGGTCGTCTGACCGATGTTCAGTCCAGGCACGGTACCCTGCAACGCTTGGG
>CAVAIX010000164.1:0-5138 GCA_963588695.1 Bacteroidaceae bacterium
GTATATAATAGGTGATGCAGACGGGTACGATGCCGAAGAAAAGCAGTACTAAAAGATCGCCCATGCCGAGATAGGACATGTGGGTGGTGTAGAGGAAGCAGAACACCACGCAACAGAGTCCCACGAGAATCATTTCTACACCGCCATAGAAGACCAGTGGCAGTCCCACGGCACAGGCCATGCAGGTGGTCAGGAGGATGGCCCACTTCATGGCGGAGGCAGACACCCAACCCTGGGTGCAGGCGCGCAATGGTCCCAGTCGGGTGGCACTGTCGTCATTGCCGCGTGCATGGTCAAAGAAATCGTTGACGAAATTGGCATCGACTTGCATGATTAGTGCAAACAGCATACATAACGCTGCCGGAATCCAGTTGAAAGCATCACTGTCTTGTCCCCGTCCGTCGGCATACGCCAGCGCACATCCAATCATCACAGGGACGGCAGCTCCCGTCAGTGTCTTGGGACGTGCTGCCAACAGCCACGCCTTTCCAGAATTCTGCTTGATGGAGTCTGTATTCATGATTTCTGTCTTAAAGTCTTGCAAAAGTACAGATTATTGCGTACATTTGCAAAAAATATGGTCTTTTTTATGAACAGCAACCATCCCAGCCTTGACTTGATTGATTTCGTGGAGACACAGATACTGCCCCGTTATGCCGCTTTTGACCGTGCCCACGGCATGGAACACGTGACGCGGGTGGTGCGGCGTTCGCTGGCCTTGGCCAGGACTACGGGGGCCGACATCAACATGGTCTACGTGGTTGCTGCCTACCATGATTTGGGGTTGGCAGGCCCTCGGGCGGTGCACCATCTGACCAGTGGAAAGATTCTGATGCAGGATGCAAGGCTGAAACGCTGGTTTTCGCCAGAGCAACTGAAGTTGATGAAAGAGGCGGTGGAAGACCATCGTGCCTCGGCCTCCCATGCGCCCCGTAGCATCTACGGAAAGATAGTGGCAGAGGCCGATCGTGACCTCTCGCCCGAGGTGGTGTTCATGCGTGCTGTACAGTTCGGCCTCGACAGTTGTCCGGAACTGGATAGGGAGGGGCAGTGGCAGCGCTTTAAGTCGCATCTGGAAAACAAATATTCCGCCACGGGATATATTCGCCTGTGGATTCACGGGTCTGAAAACGAGCGCAACCTCAAGATGTTGCGCGAGATATTGGTTCATCCCCAACAGTTACGCCAACAGTTTGAGCAATGTTATGCTCAAGCCACTGGAGCACGGTAGTTCAGTTGTAGAAGTTCCATGAAACGCCGAGGCGCAACACCTTCCCGTTCTGCGGGTAGTGAGGGGCGAGGAACATCATCTTATTGCCCGAACCCTTGTTGACGTGGCTCATCATGATGAAGAAACGGGTGCGCTTCAGGTGCATATTGGCGTAGACGTCCACAAAGGGATAGCCGCCTAACTCTACCTGGGCATCGGCATTCTGCTGTACCGCAAACTGTCCGATTTGTGGCAGATAGTCTGGGGCATTGTATTTGGTGAAGAAGGTGGCATCGGCACCCAGTTCCACAGTCAGTTGCTTGACCACCAAGAACTTCAGGTAGAGATTGGTGAAGAGGTTGATGGAAGGTACGGGCAGTGCCTCTTTGTTGCTGGAGTTTTGGTAGGTTACGACGTTGTCCCAGTGAAGCGGCCCTAACTGGAAGTCCTGTCGCAGCTGGGCGGTCAGCAGGTTGATGTTTCCGCTTTCCTGGTAGACCCCTCCGTTCATGCCCGTGCGCAGGTTGTTAGTGCCCATGGTGTACTCCATACCGAAATAAGTGTAGTTCTTGATTTCCTCTATGGCTACGCGCAACTGCGTGTGGGTCTTGTCAATCGTGAAGAGACCCTCTACGCCCGAACGGATCTCCTTGCTCAGATTGCTGTTGTCCCACCAAAGGTGTTTTGAGTGGAACTGACGCTGGAAGAATGTCGGGGTGATGCGGTCGAAATGTGCCTTGGCGGCCAGTCGTACCGTATCACCGAACAAGGGGAAGTTCACATCCGTCTTGAAGTTGAGGCTCAATGAACCAGCGTTGCTGCCTGTTAGGAAGAATTCTCCGTCGAGGTCATAGTGCAGTGTGTGTCCTTGTGTCTTTGACAGTTGTCCACCCACGCTCACCAGTCCCTCTGTCCAACTCCGCATATAGTATGCCTCGGCACCCTCTTCCAAGAGGTCGGGCATTTGGTACTTACGGTGGTCATAGCTGATGAAGGCTTTCAGTCCCGCTTTGGCATACTTGTTGAATCCTTCCATCATGGCTATGGCGAAGGTGTTCTTCACCGACAGGTACTTGGTTTGGTCGTAGATGGAGTCACCGCTGTAGATGCCTCGGTTATCGCAATTATAATAGGTGTTGGCGTAATAGTTGCTGGGCGAGGCATAAGCTTGATTGATGCGGCTGAAGCTGTTGATGTCGAGCGTATGGATGAAGCTGGTGACGGGTACATAGATTTGCTTTGTGTTGCTGTCCAGTGTGTCTTGTTGCTGGACGTCCACGGTGCTATTATCTATCCGTCCCTTAGGGGCATCGCCGTTCTTTGACTCGTCATTCGGGTTCTCACGCTGTTGCTTGTCTTTGGCTGATGCTTTGGCAAAATCCTTGGCCTTCTTCTCCGCTTCTGTCATGGCTATTCGCTTGTAGAAGCCGAGGTTGTAGCGATGGGTCAGGAAGAGATGGGTGGAATTGTTGCGATTCCAGTTGGACGAGAACACTGTTGGGATTTCGTCTTCGCTGAACTGGTCGTCGAAGCTTTCGGGGTGTGTCACGTAGTTGTCGTCCGTAATACCGCCGTTTTCGGCCGCCTTGCGGTGGTAGGTGGAGAAGAGGGCGTGCATCTGATATCGGTCACCGATATATGAGGCAAAGAGTGAAGCCCCGAAATGCGAGGTGCTCTGGTTCTGGTAATATCCGCGGGCGTAGTGATAGTCGAGGTCAAACCCTGCTCCAAGCCGCTTGTTGGCATTGACAGCGAATTTAGCATCGATGTGGTCTTCACCATTCTGCTTGTTACCACAGTTGTCGTAGCTCAGGTTGGTGAACGGTGACAGTGTGTTGACAAACTGGAAGCGGTCGGGCTCTTTCATAGTGAAATCGTAAGGCTGTGCGAAGAAGAACTCTGAGGTGCGTGGCCTGTCGATGACGATGCGGTTGATGCGCGGTGTGTAATTGTTTCCCGTGGTGTTGTACTCACCATTCATGCCCGTATTGAAGATCGTGTTCTGGTAGAGGTGGGGTAGTGTGTCGGTTGCGGCTGGTTGTATGTCACCATAACGTCGATCTATGGTCCAGGTATAGACTCCCATAGGAATCTCCTTCTCGCTCACGGTGTCCCGTCTGTTGGGATTGAAATTGTTCGAGTTGTTCTGGTTGTCCGTCACGTTGAACCCGTCACCCGAATCTGTGATGCGGGTGAAGTCATTCTGTGCCTGCGTGTTGATGGCCATGCCACAGATGCAGGCCAGCGTGATGATGAACTTGTTCAAAACGGTTTGTCTTTATCTTTTCTGAATAGGCGCAAGGCCACTTCTACAAACTTGAAGCCCATGGCAACCATGATGATGATGGTTCCAGCCTCGTTGCCTTTATAATACAGATACATGCCAATGATGGCTCCGAATATGAAGACGGTGTTCAGGATATTCTTCAGTGTTCTCATTGCTGTTCTTCGATAGAATGGTGCAAAAGTACGAAATATCGACGGAATGACCTAACAAAATGTGATAATTTATTTTAATTCCAGTTGCTTCTGTAGTCTGACAATCTCGTCGCGGTATTGGGCGGCTTGTAGGAAATCCATTTCCTTGGCAGCGGCTTTCATCAATCGCGTTGTCTCTGCGATGCTCTTTTCCAGTTGCTCCCGTGTCATGTACTGGATGACGGGGTCTGCGGCAAAGGCGGCAGACTTTTCTGGTATCGTATAGCCCTTGCTGTCTCCTTTTTGTGGCTCGTTCTCCGTGTTTTGCCACAGATTGCTTTGCTTCAGGTTCTTTCGAATCTGCTGAGGTGTGATGCCGTGCGTTTCGTTGTATTGCATCTGTTTCGTGCGCCGACGTAGGGTCTCGTCAATGGTCATCTGCATTGATTCGGTGATGCGGTCGGCATACATGATAACCTTTCCGTTCACATTTCGCGCGGCACGCCCAGCTGTCTGGGTGAGCGAACGATGGGAGCGCAGGAAACCCTCCTTGTCGGCATCGATGATGGCTACGAGCGAGACTTCTGGCAGGTCCAATCCTTCGCGCAGCAGGTTCACACCCACCAGTACATCGTATGTCCCGTTGCGCAGCTCCTCCAAGATCTTAACGCGATCCAGTGTGGCTACCTCGCTATGGATGTAGGCCGTCTGTATGTCGTGGTTCAAGAGGAAGGTGGTCAGTTCTTCGGCCATGCGCTTGGTCAGCGTGGTCACCAAGACACGCTCTTTACGCTCTTTGCGCTGTTCGATTTCCTCCATCAGGTCGTCGATTTGGTTTTCCGTGGGGCGGATCTCTATCTCGGGGTCGAGCAGTCCTGTGGGACGGATGAGCTGTTCCACTACTACACCCTCGGTCTGTCTAAGCTCGTAGTCGGCTGGAGTGGCCGAAACGTAGATGACCTGATGGGTCATCTGCTGAAACTCATCGAAGGTCAGCGGACGGTTGTCGAAGGCTGCTGGAAGACGAAATCCGAATTCCACAAGGTTGCGCTTCCTGGCTCTGTCACCACCATACATTGCCCCGATTTGTGGTACGCTGACGTGGCTTTCGTCAATGACCATCAGATAGTCATCGGGGAAGAAATCGAGCAGACAGTAGGGTCTTTCTCCTTCCTTTCTTCCGTCGAAGTATCTCGAATAATTCTCGATGCCCGAGCAGTGCCCTAATTCCTTGATCATCTCCATGTCGTATTCTACGCGCTCCTTGATGCGTTGTGCCTTGATGGTGTCGCCCAGTTCCTCGAAGTAGGCAATCTGTTTCATCAGGTCATCCTGTATCTGACGGATGGCGATGTGGGTCTGTTCTTCGGTGGTCATGAAGAGGTTGGCAGGGTATAGCTTATAATCGTCGAACGTCCCGAGCCGATCCATGGTGACGGCATCCAGTTCTTCAATGGTGTCAATCTCGTCATCCCAAAATGTGATGCGCAGGATGGTCTCGTTGTAGGCC
>CAVAIX010000165.1:0-5080 GCA_963588695.1 Bacteroidaceae bacterium
CACGAACACCGTACTATCGTTTCCTGCGGCTTTTTTGGCGGCGTAAAAGGCTTCGCTGACGGTTGGAAACGTCTGTCCGTCAAGGTGATACTTATGAGCGAGTTGGAGCAGAGTCTGTTCGTTGAGTGCGCGTGGAGTCTGTGCTTTGGTGAAATAGTATTTGGCTTCCTTGGGCAGCATGCGGATGACGGCCTCCACGTCTTTGTCGTCCACCATTCCGAAGACGATGTGCAGTGGTGTGCCCTGTGCGACGATTTGTTGGAGCTGTTGGCTGACGTAGGTCCATCCTCCAGCGTTGTGTCCTGTGTCGCAGATGACGCGCGGCGCTGTGGCCACGGTCTGCCAGCGACCTGCCAGTCCAGTCAGCTCCGCCACGCTGCCCAGTGCGTCAAGCACGCTGTTGCCGTCCTTGTCTGTGGCGAGGGAGAGGAGTCCTTTGTCCTCTAAAAGCTGCAGGGCGTGGAGTACGGTGTTGATGTTCTTCCGTTGGTAGAGTCCGCCAAGGTCGCAGTGCAGCGTGCCGTAGGCTCGGGTAGTGCAGTCGAGTCCGCCCTGTGCGTTCTGCTGAATCTGCCCGACGAGGTTGCTGTCCTCAGCGAAGATGATGGGTGCGGCCATTTCCTTTGCCTTGTGCTCGAAGACGGGGCGTGTCTCGCTTTGGTTCTCGCCAATGACTACGGGTGTGGCTGGTTTGATGATGCCTGCTTTCTCGTGGGCAATAGCTTCGAGGGTGTGGCCTAAAAGTTGCGTGTGGTCGAGACTGATGTTGGTGATGATGGAGAGGATGGGGGAGATGATGTTGGTGCAGTCGAGTCGTCCGCCGAGTCCTGTCTCGATGACAGCTATGTCCACGTGTTGCTCGGCGAAGTACTTGAACGCCAAAGCCGTGGTCACCTCAAAGAACGAGGGAGCCAGCGGTTCCCAAAACGCCCTGTTGCGCGCCACGAAGTCCACTACGTACTGCTCTGGAATGGGTTGCCCGTTGATGCGTATGCGCTCGCGGAAGTCGACGAGGTGCGGTGAGGTGTAGAGTCCTACGCGGTAGCCGCTGCGCTGGAGCACGGCTGCCAGCATGTGAGAGACCGAACCCTTGCCGTTGGTTCCTGCCACGTGGATGGTGGGGTACTCATGGTGCGGATGTGCGAAGTGCGCGTCCAGTGCCAGCGAGTTCTCCAGCCCCTCCTTGTAGCCGCTTGTCCCCTGTGTCTCGTACGAGGTGGTGCGGCAGAAAAGGTAGTCGCAGGTCTCTTGATAGTTCATCGTCTGTACTGTTTCTCCTTTCTCAGTAACTCGTCCTTGTCTTGGCGATTAGCTGAACCGATTCTTGAGTCGTTGGAAGAGGTTTTGTCTGGTGGAGGCGTCGCCTTTGAAGTTGTCGCTCTGTTTGAAGCTCTCCACCGCTTTTTTCTCTTCGCTGCTGAGCGTTTTCGGCACGTAGACACTGATGTTGACCACGAGGTCGCCCATGCCGCGTCCGTAGCCCTGTACGGCAGGCAGTCCTTTGCCGCGCAAGCGGAGCGTCTTGCCTGGTTGCGTGCCTGGTTCAATCTTCACCCTCAGTCGTGTGCCGTAGATGGTGGGGATTTCAATCTCTCCTCCGAGTGCGGCTGTTGGGAAGTCCAGCAGCAGGTTGTATATTAGGTCGTTGCCGTCGCGGATGAAGGTGTCGTTCTCGATTTCCTCCACGAACACCTGTATGTTTCCGTTGATGCCGTTGTTGTGTCCAGCGTTACCCTTTCCCGGTACGTTGATGACCATTCCTTCGGCCACGCCAGCAGGGATGTTGATTTCCACCACCTCTTCGCCTTTTTCCACGCCTGTGCCGCCGCAGTGGCTACATTTGTTTTTGATGATGCGTCCTGTGCCGCCGCAGGTGGGGCAGACGCCTTGTGTCTGCATCATGCCGAAGAGACTCTGTGTCTGATGGATGACAACACCGGAGCCGTGACAGGTGGGGCAGGTATCTGTGCCGCTGCCGTCAGCGGAGCCTGTGCCGTGGCAGTGTGAGCACTTCACGTCCTTGCGCACTTTGAATTTCTTGGTCACTCCCGTAGCGATTTCCTCCAGTGTGAGTTTCACTTTCAGTCGCAGGTCACTGCCGCAGTGCTGTTCGGGTCTTGCCGACCTTCTACCGCCGAAGCCGCTGAAGCCTCCGCCGAAACTGCCTCCGCCGAAGATGTCGCCGAACATGGAGAAGATGTCGTCCATGTTCATGCTCTGTCCGCTGAAGCCTCCGAAGCCTCCGCTGCCCTGCGGTCCGTTGAAGCCAAACTGGTCGTACTGCTTGCGCTTCTCCGGGTCGTGTAGCACGTCGTAAGCTTCAGCAGCCTCCTTGAACTTCTCCTCGGCCTGTTTGTCGCCAGGGTTTCTGTCTGGGTGATATTTGATGGCGATGGTGCGGTAGGCCTTCTTTATTTGGTCTTCCGTGGCGTTCTTGTCAATGCCGAGCACCTCGTAATAGTCTCTCTTTGCCATAGTCGTTGAGTCTTCTGTGAGTGTGTTGGTTTTACTGTCCGACGGCCACCTTTGCGTGGCGGATCACCTTATCGTTGAGCAGGTAGCCCTTCTGGATGCAGTCGATGACTTTTCCTTTCTTGTCGTCGCCCATGCCAGGCACCATGGCCACGGCCTCGTGGCTGTCGGTGTCGAAGTCAGCGTCGGTGGTGTCGATGGGTTTCACGCCGAGTGCCTCCAGTGCTTTGACGCATTTGTGGTAGATGAGTTCCATGCCTTCGCGGAGCACGGCAGGGTCGTCGGTCTTTGCTCCGTTTTCTATGGCGCGCTCCATATCGTCGACCACGGGCAGTAGTGCGACGACGGCCTTCTCGCTGCCGCCCAGTATGAGTTCGGCCTTCTCCTTAATAGTACGCTTGCGCAGGTTCTCGAACTCGGCGGCCTTCCGCAACACTTGGTCTTTCAGTCGCTCGATTTCCTCCTGTGCAGCGGCCAAGGGGTCTTTCTCTTCCTCGGGCTGCTCCTGAGCGTCCGCAGCGTCTGCAGTGGCTTCCTCCTGGAGCGTGTTGCCTTCCGTTTCGGTCTGTTTAGCGGTCTGTTCCTCTGTGTTCAGTTCCTGCTCTTCGCAGTTTATTTTCTTTTCCTTTTTGTCTTTCATTGTTTTCTGTGACTTGTTTTTACCGAGAAGTGTATGCAAATTCCGTGCCACATTGCGGTCTTAGCTATACATGGCAGCGCGCTGCTCCTTGATGGCCTCGTCGTAGATGTAGTCGTCGTAGGTGGTCAACTTGTCGATAGTGCCCTTGGGTGTGAGTTCGATGATGCGGTCTGCCACGGTGTTGATGAACTCATGGTCGTGAGAGGCGAAGAGGATGTTGCCTTTGAAGTTGACGAGGTTGTTGTTGAAGGCCTGTATGGACTCCAAGTCGAGGTGGTTGGTGGGTGTGTCGAGGATGAGGCAGTTGGCGTTTCTCAGTTGCATACGTGCAATCATGCAGCGCATCTTCTCGCCTCCGGAGAGCACGTTGACGTGTTTCAGCACGTCTTCCTCCTTGAAGAGCATGCGGCCGAGGAACGACTTCATGGTCACCTCGTTGCCCTTTCCCCACTGCGAGAGCCACTCCACGAGGTTCATCTCCGAGTCGAAGAAGGCGGTGTTGTCCAGTGGCAGGTAGGCCGTAGTGATGGTGACTCCCCATTTGTATTCTCCAGCGTCGGCCTTGCGGTTGCCGTTGATGATTTCGAAGAGTGCCGTCATGGCCTTGGGGTTGTGGGAGAGGAACACGGTTTTCTGTCCCTTCTCGATGGTGAAGTTGACATTGTCGAAGAGCACCGTGCCGTCTGCGTCGGTGGCCTTGAGTCCCTCCACTTCGAGAATCTGTGTGCCTGGTTCGCGCTCCATGGTGAAGATGATGCCAGGGTATTTGCGGCTGGAGGGTCGTATCTCCTCCACGTTCAGTTTTTCGAGCATCTTCTTTCGCGAGGTGGTCTGCTTCGACTTTGCCACATTGGCAGAGAAGCGGCGTATGAACTCCTCCAATTGCTTGCGTTTCTCCTCGGCCTTCATCCGCTGGTTCTGTGCCTGTCGGAGGGCCAACTGGCTGGACTCGTACCAGAAGGAGTAGTTGCCGGAGAAGAGGGTGATTTTCCCGAAGTCGATGTCCACCGTCTGTGTCGACACGGCATCGAGGAAGTGGCGGTCGTGGCTGACCACGAGCACGCACTGCTCCAGGTTGGAGAGATATTCCTCCAGCCACTGCACGGTGTCGAGGTCAAGGTCGTTGGTAGGCTCGTCGAGCAGCAGGTTGTCGGGGTGTCCGAAGAGTGCTTTTGCCAGCATGACGCGCACCTTCTCGTTGTTGGATATTTCCGCCATCTGCTTATAGTGTTGCGCTTCGGCCACGCCTAAGTTCTGCAACAGCTGTGCGGCCTCGCTCTCCGCCTCCCAACCGTTCATCTCGGCGAAGGCCATTTCCAGTTCAGCGGCTCGTGTGCCGTCCTCCTCCGTCATTTCTTCCTTGGCGTAGAGTGCCTCACGCTCCTTCATGTTCTGCCAGAGTGGTTGGTGTCCCATGAGCACCGTGTCCATCACCGTGTATGCGTCGTATTTGAAGTGGTCCTGTTCCAGCACCGACATTCGTTCGCCTGGTCCTTGTTCCACCGTGCCCTTGTTGGGTTCTAATTCTCCGCTGATGGCTCGCAGGTAGGTGGATTTTCCTGCACCGTTGGCACCGATGATGCCGTAGATGTTTCCGTTTGTAAACTTCATGTTGACGTCCTTGTAGAGCGTCTTTTTTCCGAACTGAATCGCCAATTCCGTTACCGTGATCATACTTTCTCTTGTTGTTTGTTATATATAACTGAGTGTTTCAGCCTGCAAAGGTACGATTAAGCGAGGGAAAAACCAAATTTTGGAGCAGCGAATGCAGAGAAAAGCTTGCTTTTCCTCTGCTGAGTCGTGACAAAATAAGCCGAGGGCAAATTTATTTGAGTTTTTCCGAGCGAGAGTACCTTCGACGCGAAGCGTAGTGTTGTTCAGATGGTCAAAGAACGCCCCCTTTTTGGGTTGCTCGTTTTTTTTCTCTGCCGAGAGAAAAATTTTTCTCTGCCGAGCGAGTGAGAATTC
>CAVAIX010000166.1:0-5080 GCA_963588695.1 Bacteroidaceae bacterium
ATGCAGAATCACAGCGTTGTACTCCTGACCCGTTCCGGGGAGGAAACCAGGCACGTCAACGAGCGACACGATGGGGATGTTGAAAGCATCGCAGAAGCGCACGAAGCGTGCACCCTTGCGCGAGGCGTTAACATCCAACACACCAGCGTAGCACGAGGGCTGGTTGGCCACAATGCCGACACTCTCGCCGTTGAAGCGGGCAAAGCCCACGATGATGTTCTTGGCAAACTTAGGCTGCACCTCGAAGAACTCACCGTTGTCCACGATAGCACCAATAACCTTATACATATCGTATGCCTCGTTGGGGTTCTCTGGAATGATTTCGTTGAGTGTGTCCTCCAGACGATCGATGGGGTCGTTGCACTCCTTGCGGGGAGCCTGTTCCATATTGTTGGAGGGAATGTAACTCAGCAATGTCTTCAGCATCTGAATGCCCTCTTCCTCCGTCTTGGCGGTGAAATGCGTCACCCCACTCTTGGAGGCGTGTACACTGGCACCACCGAGGTGCTCTTGGTCAATGTCTTCGCCCGTTACGGTCTTCACCACCTTCGGACCTGTGAGGAACATATATGAAGTTCCTTCCGTCATCAGGGTGAAGTCGGTGAGCGCAGGCGAATAGACTGCACCGCCAGCACACGGGCCGAAGATGCCCGAGATCTGCGGAATGACACCCGAAGCGAGAATGTTGCGCTCGAAAATCTCGGCGTAGCCAGCAAGGGCGTTGATACCTTCCTGTATGCGTGCGCCACCCGAGTCGTTGATGCCAATCAGTGGTGCTCCCATCTTCATGGCCATATCCATAACCTTGCAGATCTTCTGACTCATCGTCTCGGAGAGCGAGCCAGCGTGTACAGTGAAGTCCTGTGCAAAGACGAACACTAAGCGGCCGTCAATCGTTCCGCTTCCAGCCACCACACCGTCACCAGCAAATTGCTTCTTCTCCATACCGAAGTTGTGGCAGCGGTGCTCCTTGAACATATCATACTCTTCAAAAGAGCCTTTATCGAGCAGCATCTCGATGCGCTCGCGTGCGGTATATTTTCCTTTGTCGTGTTGCTTCTGGATGGCTTTCTCGCCACCACCAAGACGCGCCTGCTCCCGTTTCTCGATGAGCAGTTTGATTTTTTCTAACTGTTTAGACATAGTTGTATCTGTGATTCTTTGATTTTTCTTAAACGAAAGAGTTAGTGTTCGCAAAGCTCGGTCAGGATTCCTGCGGTGGATTTGGGGTGCAGGAAGGCAATGTTGAGATTCTCAGCACCCTTGCGCGGTGCTTGGTCAATCAGCCGAACACCCTTCTCGCTGACCTCTGCCAAGGCATTAGCCACACCATCTTCCACGCAGAATGCCACGTGGTGTACGCCCTTGTTGCCCTTATCCAACCATTTCTGTATGGTGCTCTCGGGTGATGTCGGTTCCAGCAGTTCGAGTTTCACCTCGCCACACTTCAAGAAGGCCGTTTTCACCTTTTGGTCTTCCACGGTCTCAACCGCATAACATTTGAGTCCCAGCACGTTTTCAAAGTACGGGAGGCTCTCTTCGATGCTCTGGACTGCTATGCCCAGATGCTCAATGTGCGAAATTTTCATATTGTTTTATGTTAAAGTATCAATTTTGGCTGCAAAGGTACGAATAAAATGGCACGGAAACGAAAAACGGCCATGAATTAACACTAATTATACCAGTTCCACCTTATTAATGTCTTGTTCTTTCTCGCAGTAGTGGCAGGTCAGCGTGTCGTTGCTGACGTGAAACCAGGTGGCCATTGGCTCGTTGTTGGTGATGCACTTCGGGTTGTTGCATTTCACGATACCCTTGATTTCCTCAGGGGTGCATACGGTTTTCTTCTCCACCACCTCGTAGTCGCGTATGATGTTGAGTACGATGTTTGGCGCAACGACCGAGAGACGCGAGATCTCCTCGTTGGAAAACCATTTGTTCTCGATCTTGATAATACCCTTCTTGCCGAGCTTCCTCGACTTATAGTTATAGCCAATGGTGACAGTGGAGTCCAACTTGTCCAGGTTCAGCAGCTGTGCCACTTGATACGTTTTCTCCGAGGGAATATGGTCTATTACGGTGCCGTTCTCAATGGCGGCCACCAGTCTTTCGTTCTTGTTCATGGGATGATGGTTTTGTCGTTTTTCACTTGTTCCAGGCTGATGCCGAGCACGTCGCAGAAGATGGCCTCGCGGGCGAAGAGTCCGTTGCCTGCCTGCTGGATGTAGTAGGCGTGCGGATTGTCGTCTACGTCGTAGGCAATCTCGTTCACGCGCGGCAGCGGATGGAGTATCTTCATGTTGGGTTTGGCCAATTTCAGCATCTCGTTGTTGAGGATATAGACGTTCTTGACGCGCTCGTATTCCATGAGGTCAGAGAAGCGTTCCTTCTGTACACGCGTCATATAGAGGATGTCCGCGTCGGCAATGACTTTGTCGTTGAAGGCGGTGTGTTCCTGGTAGTTGATGCCGTGCTCCTCGCAGTAGATTTTGTATTCCTTCGGCATGGCCAGCTCCTTGGGAGCCACGAAATGGAAGGTGGGGTGGAAATGGCGCATGGCCATGATGAGCGAGTGTACGGTGCGCCCGTATTTTAGGTCGCCCACCAGGTAGATATTCAAGTTATCCAGTGTGCCCTGCGTCTTGTAGATGCTGTAAAGGTCGAGCATACACTGCGAGGGGTGCTGATGTGCTCCGTCTCCAGCGTTGACGATGGGCACTTCTGTCACCTCTGCTGCATACTGCGCTGCGCCTTCGATGTAGTGGCGCATCACGATGACGTCAGCGTAGTTGGCCACCATGGAGATGGTATCTTTCAGCGTCTCACCCTTCGTGCCACTGGTAATTTTCGGGTCAGCAAAGCCAATGACGCGTGCTCCGAGGCGGTTGGCCGCCGTCTCGAAACTGAGGCGTGTGCGTGTGGAGGGTTCGAAGAAGAGGGTTGCCACTACCTTGCCCTTGAGCAGTTCTCGGTTGGGATGGCGTTCAAACTCCTGTGCCATCTCGATCATGTAGAGGATTTTCTCTCGCGTGAGGTCGGCAATAGTCACGAAATCATGCTTGTCCATAGGTTTAGTTGTTTTATTTTGATGCAAAGTTAACGCTATTTTCTGAGATAACGGCAGTTTGCGGTGGATTTATTTTGTGTTTTTCGCAAATTGGACTAACTTTGCAGGGCAAAACGCAAATTACTTACACAGAAGAATTACATGAAACAGACAAAGATTGTTGCAAGCGTCAGTGACCGCCGTTGCAGTCAGGATTTCATTCGCCAGCTCTTCGACGCTGGTGTTAATGTGGTGCGCATGAACACCGCCCATGCCTCGGAGGAGGGGTTGCGCGAAATCATTCGCAATACGCGTGCAGTGAGTCGCCACATCGGCCTACTCATCGACACGAAAGGTCCCGAGGTGCGCACCACTGGGTGTGCCGACCCCATTGACTATAAGACGGGCGATGTGGTGAAGATATTCGGTCGTCCCGAGATGGACACCGAGCACGACATCGTCAACCTCTCCTATATCGACTTCGCCAGCGATGTGCAGGTGGGCGACCATATCCTTTTTGACGATGGTGCTTTGGACATGGTGGTGCTCGACATCAATGGCCCAGCCGTCATTGCGCAGGTGCAGAACGACGGGCAGCTGGGCAGCCATAAGAGTGTCAACGTGCCTGGACGCCACATCGACCTGCCAGCCTTGACCGACAAGGATCGCCGCAACATTCTATTGGCCATCAACGAGGACATTGATTTCATTGCCCACAGCTTCGTGCGCTCCGCCGCTGACGTGCAGGCCGTGCAGGAAATCCTTGATGCCCACCACTCGGACATCAAAATCATCTCGAAGATTGAAAACCAGGAGGGTGTGGACAATATCGATGAGATTATCGAAGCCAGCTACGGCATCATGATTGCACGCGGCGACTTAGGTATCGAGATTCCCATTCAGCGCATTCCAGGCATCCAGCGTCAGATCATCCGCAAGTGTGTGCAACAGCGCAAGCCCGTCATTGTGGCCACTCAGATGCTGCACACGATGATTAATAATCCGCGACCCACGCGCGCCGAGGTGACCGACATTGCCAACGCCATCTACTACCGCACCGACGCACTGATGCTCAGCGGCGAGACGGCCAGTGGCAAGTATCCTGTCGAGGCTGTGCGTACCATGGCGGCCATTGCTGAGCAGGCCGAGTGCGACAAGCTGCGCGAGAACGACATCGAGGTGCCCCTATCGCCAGAGTGCGACATCCGGGAGTTCATGGCTCACAGTGCCATCGAGGCCACCGAACGGTTGGGGGTGAAGGGCATTATCATCGACTCCGTCAGCGGACAGACGGCGCGCGACCTCGCAGCCTTCCGTGGACCGAACCCCGTCCTTGCCGTCTGCTACACGGAGAAGCTCCAGCGGTTGCTCAACCTCTCCTACGGTGTTATTCCCGTATTCCAGAAAGAGCATATCTCCAAGCAACGCCTCTTCCAGGCAGCCGTCCGCATGCTGCGGCAGAAAGGTTATCTGCAGCCCGACGACAAGATTGCCTACCTGTCGGGAAACATCAGCGACGGTGGCGGCACGAAATTCCTGGAGATCAACACCGTCAGCGAGGTGTCTAAGTTCCACCTGTCGTAGGCGGAAGCCCCAACTTTTTCTTTAGCGGAGCATAAAGGCAATGGCGAGATAGAAGGACAGCTCCGTCAGCAGGAAGGTGGCGCCGCAGCAGTCGCCCGTGTAGCCGCGCAGTCGGCGGTTCATCAGCAGGTAGAGCAGGTAGAACACCACGCAGGGCACAGCTAACAGCGTTTCCGCTGTGGTCACAGCCAGCAGTCCGTTCGTCACCATCCAGTAGCCACAAACGCCCACGGGCAGCAGTCCAGTGACGGCCAGCCGCAGTCCAGCCTTCAAGCCATATCGGGCGTAGACCGTCTGCGCTTTCGCCTCCTCTTCTTTTCGCGCGTAGGGCAGGAACAGGATGAGTTGTGCACTGACCATCTTGCAGAACGGGTCGCCAGTCAACAGCGCCAGTACGGCCAACATATCGCTGTACTGCCCAATAGTGTAGAGGGTGGTGCAGAGCAGTGC
>CAVAIX010000167.1:0-5023 GCA_963588695.1 Bacteroidaceae bacterium
GTATAATATCCTCGGTACATATAATAGTCCGTGAAGTCCAGGTCTGTATGGAGGATGCCGGCACTCGCGGTCAGTTTCAGATCGTTGACGATGGAAGAGCCTTTCAGCCAGCGCTCCTCGCTGAGACGCCAACCCAAGGAGACGGTGGGCGACAGGGCGTTCCGTTTCTTCTGCGCCATCTTGGCGGAGTGGACGGCTGCTGCCGTAAAGTCAACATAGTACCGGTGTCGCCAGTTGTAGGCCAACTGTAGTCCCAGATTGGCGTTGCTGGTCTTGTGGTACGTCCCGTTGTCCGTGCGTTGATAGCCAGAAGCCAGCAGGATGGCATCGATGTGGTGTGCCTGGGCAAACGTGCGGTTGTAGTTGAACTGTGCCGAGAAGGTCAGCGTCTGCTGATACCAGCTACTTCCCACATTCAGCGTTCCGCTGCTGCGGTCTTCCCCGTATTTGGTCAAGGTGTTGAGTACGTCCACACCATTGTACGTGTACCAGGTCGGTTCGTAGACGGAATAGTTGTTGGAGTAGGATTCGTCGTACCCCGAAGAATAGTCGATGGAGAAACGGGTTTGGAAGGAGAGTCCCTTGGTCCACTGCGACAGATTGAAGTCCAGCCCTGCCGTCATGGAGAACTGTCGTGTGGTGCCCATGTGGTAGCCGCCAGCATAGATGTCTGCAAAGGCATTGGTCTGATCTAACTGACTGCCGCCCAACAGGTATTTCCCGTCAATCACGTGGGCACTGTTCTGTATCATCGTCTGCAGTGTGGTATTGTTATCCAGTGAGGTAATTGGAATCAGTGGCGAGAAGCGGTTGGGGCGCAGCGTCGCAGCCTGTCCCCAGAAGTCACCGTTGGCATAGCGGTTGGTGCTCAGTATGGCATTGGCATCCACCACAGCGGAGAATATCTCGTTGAACTTGAAGTCGATATTACCGCGTGCGTTGAAGCGCAAGTTCCGCTCGTTCTTGCCCTCGCCGAAGTTCAGCAGCGTGTTTTCGTAGGCCAGTCCCACGTTGGTATAGAAGCGGGCGCGCTCGGAACCGCCGCTCACCTCTGCCGTCACGTCTGAATGGTTATAGGCTTTCTTCAGGTAGTCACTGCTGTAGAAGTCGATGTTCGGATAGCGGTAGCCGTCTTTCGCCAGATAGGAATTACGGATCTGCTGTTCGGTGTACAGCTCGTCCAGCCCGTCGTTGCGGAGTGCCTCGTTGTAGAGTGTCATATACTCCCACGAGCTGAGGTACTGCGGATAGCGTTTCGGGACGTACAGCCCCGTGTTGGCTTGGATATTGATATGGCGCTCGTTTGCCTTTCCGCGCTTGGTAGTGATGAGGATGACTCCTCGCGCTCCCCGACTACCGTAGAGGGCTACGGCACTGGCACTCTTCAGGAACGTGATGCTCTCCACTTCGTTGGCCCTAACATCTGAGGCAGCATCGCGAGGCACTCCATCAATCAGAACCAGTGCGCCTTGCCCCCAGATGTTACCGTTATAGCCGCCCACCAGCGACTGGGCACCGTCTAAGGCGTATGTATTAAAGTCTTTCTCCAGCAGGTTGCTGACACTGTAAGAAGAGATGCCGCCCTGCAGATCCTGCTTCTCCACCTTGCGGAAGGCCACATTCACCCATTCAGTTGGAGCAGACAGGGAGTCCGTCCCCTCCTTGCCAGGCATTTGTGCCGTTGCAGGGAAGGTGGTCGTGACTGCCGTCAGCAGGAGAAGGACTTGATGTGCTGTATGTTTCATTGTTTCCATGCGTTTGATGTTGAAGGATGATTACCATCCAGGGTTTTGGTCAAATTCCAGATAGATATTGGTATCCACGCGTTTCAGTGGCAGCCAGTAGTGCTTGCTGGTGAATTTGCGCTCGACGACGACTCGCTCTGTCAGGTTGAGCACCGTGTTGTGCTCGGGGTCTTCCGTGCTGAAGTCTGCACTGCGGTCGAAGTCTATCGCGGTCTTGACCGTATAAGGATATTCTGTCAGCAGCAGCCAGCGGCGCAGGTCGTTGAAGCGGTGTCCCTCGTAAGCCAGTTCCACGGCGCGTTCGCGGCGCACCTCGCTCATGAAGGCTTCTGTGGAGGTGAGAAACTTCTGTGCCACATGTCCCACACCAGCGCGGTCACGGATGTAGTCAATAGCCTCGACTGCTGTCTTCCCGAATCCAGGCACGGAGGCCTGTGGACCACCATAGCCGTTGGCCACAGCCTCAGCATACATCAGATAGATGTCTGCCAAGCGCATATAGCTGATGATGATATGGTGGCTCTTCTCTTGTCCACGGTCGTCGTTGTTGGTGGTGTTCGGCACGAACTTATACATCAGATAGCCCGTCCGACTGCCCTTGTAGTCGTCCCGGTAGCTACCTCCTGTGTAGAGGTTCGCATAGCGGTGTGCTTCACGGGTAGACGTGGCACCCTGTATGCACTTCACACCATCATATACGATGTCGTGGTAGAAGCGTGGGTCGCGGTTTTGCCAAGGGTGGCGTGGGTCGTAGCCACTTTCGGCGTCGGCTTTGGTACAATCGGGGATGGGCAAACCGTTGGCCATTCCGTAGTAGTTGACATAGTTGGCCGTGGGGCAAAACATATTGCTGGCACCATCGAGCAGCACACCTGGCGTGTACTGGTTGCTTTGACTCCAATAGGTGCCCCAGGCCTGATAGACGGGTGGCATGAAGATGGCTTCCGCGCCGCCAGGAATCTTATAGCCTTGGTTTAGGGTGTAGAAGATGCTGGAGTACTCGCTGAAGTCCATCAAGCTGTAGTCGGCCTTTCCACCCTCTTCCCTACAGAGGGAGAGCATCTCGGCAAAGGTGTCGGCGGCCTTCCGACAGTATTCCGCATTATAGGTCTTCTCACCAGTGCTCTCGTAGTTCATCAGTGGACTCCCTGCCCATAGGTAGTTCTTTCCCAAGAAACCCAGTGCCATGATCTTGTTGATGCGCTGACGGTTCTTGCCGAGGGTGTTCTTTCCGACGGTTGTATCGTCCCAGTCCACGGGGAGGAGTAGGGCGGCACGCTGCAGGTCTTCGGCCACTTTGTCGGCACATTCGTGGTAGCTTAGGCGAGGCAGGCGAACGGAAGTCGCGCTGCTACTCAGCACATGGTCGATGTAGGGCAGTCCTCCGAAATACTGCATCAGCATGAAGTGGAACCATCCACGGAAGAAATACAGTTGTCCTGCAATGAGGTTGTACTCCTCCTCTGTGCAGTCCTTCATGTCGTTGAGGTGCTGCAAGCCGATGTTGGCCTTGCGGATGCCGTACCACATCAGCGGCCACATCCGTTTCTGCATACGGTCATCATTGGTGCTGCCGTCGGAATTGGCCGTCACGCCTGATCCGTCCATCCAACAGGCTCCCCAGCCATCGAACTCTTTCTGCCAACCCCAGAAATCACCATTGTCCACCTTATATCCCATAAACCACGTAGAGCCAGCCACAATCAACTCGTCTTCTCCCCAGTTGTAGTCTGACTGCCAGTAGGCGCAGTTCTGTGTCGGGATGCAGTAGTAGAGTTCCTCGGTGAATCCCTGGAAATTGTAGAAGTTCTTGTAGAACGTGTCGGCACTAACGATGGTGTCTTCCGAGCGATTCAGATAGTCAGTGCAAGCGGTAAGTCCCGTTGCTGCCGCGATGGCCATCATGCCGTAGCGTATGTGTTTTATTGTCGTTTTCATCTTCTAAAAATCCTTTAGAGTGTGATTTTGATTCCCAGGTTAAAGCGTTTCACGGTGGGGTAGGCACCTTGCGAGGCCCAGCCCGTGGCGGCCGTATTCGACTCGCGGTCGTCTGGCATACGGCTCCAGAACCAAAGGTTGTTGCCGTTCAGATAGACGCGCAGTGCGCTGACACCCCATTTCTTCATGCCGTTGCCACTGAAGGTGTAGGCAATCTCGGCATTCTTCAGTCGGATGTAGGAGCCATCGTACATATAGCGAGTGCCGTAGGTCATATCGTCTATGGTGGAGGTCCAGCGAGGCAAAGGCGAGTCAGCGTCCTGGTTGTCGGGACTCCAGTAACTGCCCTGCTCATAGGCATTATCCAGTTTGCCGGAGAAGCTGGTCAGCACGATCTGCCGGGTGACGTTGGTGACCCCATAGAACTGCACGAAGCAACTCAGTCCCTTCCAGTCGAAGCCGATGGTGGCGTTGTACGTGTTCTGTGGTGTACCGCTGTAGCCGTAGGGAACATTATCGTTCGTGTCAATCACACCGTCGCCGTTGTAGTCTACGATAATCTGATCGCCGGGTAGTTTCTGCGTGTCGGTCGTGTTGAGTTGCGTGCTGGAATACACGTCATCCCAGTTGTTCATATACCCGTCGTCTATATAGGAATAGGCCTGTCCGATGGCCTTTCCCTGCTGTTTTTGGTACCAGGGAAGCAGTTCCGCGTCGTCGCGCTCTAAAATCTTATCCTTAGCATGCGTCATGTTCAGATCTGCCCAAACGCGCCAGTCCTTACCCAACCGTTTGTTCAACTTTACGGAGATTTCATAACCCGTGGAGCGCACCTTACCGAGGTTCGCCCATGGTGCCGTCATACCATAGAAGGAAGGGATGGAACGGGACGAGCCGTTGATAAGGATGTCGGAACGGACGTTGCGGAATACGTCCACCGAACCGCTGACCAGTCCTTCAAAGAAGCTAAAGTCTGCACCGATGTTCTGCTTGGTCGAGGTCTCCCAGTGGATATTCGCATTACCCATCACGGTGGGGCGGTACCAGGTGTAGGGGCTGGTGTCGTCAGCGGTGTTGCCTAACTTCGCCGAGCCACCGTAGGCCCACTGGTTCGTGTAGAGCCAGCGCTCGCCCACGTTGTCGTCGCCGATTTTTCCGTAGGAAGCACGCACCTTCAGCATGTCCAAGAACTTCAGCCTCTTGGCGAAGCCTTCCTCGCTGATCATCCAGCCAATAGCTCCCGAAGGGAAGAAGGCGAAGCGGTTGTCGCTGGAGAACTTCTCCGAACCGTTGTAGGCACCATTCACCTCGAAGAAATAACGTTGCGCATAGTTATAGGT
>CAVAIX010000168.1:0-1783 GCA_963588695.1 Bacteroidaceae bacterium
ACATCCCGAAATGGAAGTGGTGAAGTTGGAAACTGCTCCGCTGCTGAGTGGGAGTACAGGAGCCACAGGTACTGGCGAGGATATGAACATCGGTGGAGGTTCTAGAAATATGTTCTACGAGGAAGAGTATTGATTACCCTCTCACCAACTAAGCACCAATAATAAAAACCATCAGACAAAGAAAACAACAATCCCAATAATAACTTAAACATTAACAAGTATGAGGAAAACTTTATTTTTAGCAGGACTGGCCTTAGCTGCTTTGACCACATCCTGCAGCGAGGACTTTGACTTGTTGGGCAACAAAACCCACGAAGTGACCTTGAGTGCGTCGGTGACGGCAGAAGGAACCCGCGCCGCGTTCCGCGTAGAGGGAAATGTCGGAAAATTCTATTGGAACACGGGCGACCAGATCGGTGTTACCAGTACGGAGGTTAAGACTTCTTTCTCCGCCTTTACCTTGAAGACCGGTGCTGGAGAGGCTTCTGCTACCTTTAGCGGAAACGTCAGCGGTGAAGTGACCAGCGCGAGCTACGCGGTCTATCCGTTTAGCAAAGACCACAGAATTAATGGCACCAAGCTGTCCTACGTATTCCCTGCCAAGTACGAGTACACCACGGTGGGAACACAGTCCTACCCTGGCACGGCAGACTGCAACAGCTTCAACCCAGCCATGTGGGCTACGGTGGGGACTGACAACAGCGTAGGCTTCAAGCACCTTGGCGGTATCTTCCTTATCAAACTTGGTGCCATGCCGCTTGCGGAAGGCACACTAGTGTTCTCCGCAGATGAGCAAATGGCAGGTACGTTCACGGCAGACCTTGGTGGTAATGGTGATGTCATCTGTAGCAATACAGAGAGCGATGGAAATGTCACCAATTCTTCCAAGAAAGTGACCATCGATTTCTCTGGAGCAACCGTAGGTTCGGATGGTGTGTTCTACATCCCCGTACCTGTTGGCTCCTATAACAACGCCTACGTAGAGGTTTTTGAAAAGGACAATACCAGTAAGGCAAAACTAACCGTTTCTTGCGGTAGCTTCGCTATTACGAGAAAACTTTTGCAACCGCTGAATTTGAACGGAGCAACCATTACTGGTGGAGAGGCTAAGACCGTGGAAACTGTAGCCGAAGCAACGCAGGCACTGGAATCGAATGACAATGTGGCTATCACGGAGTTCAAGGCAGACGACAGCGGTACAAGTTCCGGGGACGAAGTAGCTGCAACCATCACCATTCCGACTGTTACGGCAAGTAGCTCATCAGAGTCTGGTAGCACCGAAGGTGGCAGCAGCGCCGAAACTCCTGCTGTGGCAGAGAACACGCAGAAGACTGTGACGGTGGAGAAGATTCCAGAAAAAGCGGTGATTACATTAGCTGACGCTGCAACAAAAACAGAAGAGCAACAGGAGACAAACAAAGCATCTGTAGAGGCCGTGACGCTGTCCATTCCCAATATGGCCGCTTCCTCTGAAGAAGATATTGCAAAGCTCCCCAAGGTTGAGGTATCGATGCCAAGCTCTACCGTAACATTGGCAGGTAATGCCGGAACAGCCAACTTCAATGTAGTAACTGCTTCGACGGCTGAAAACACCCTCGTGGTAAGTAGCGGTGTGACCATCCAGAAACTTATCGTGAAGAAGGGTAATGTGCGTGTTGAGAGTGGCGCAACGATAAAGGAGATTGCATTTGCAGATGGCAACAGCAAATGCACCATCTACTATGAGAGCGGTGCAAGCATTCCTTCCAATCTTGCCTCTGACTTTACAACAGTAAAGGCTTCC
>CAVAIX010000168.1:2555-5022 GCA_963588695.1 Bacteroidaceae bacterium
CTGCCATCCACGTTTGCGCCAACGCAGCCGACGACAAGGGTGTCACCATCACGAATCTGAGCAACATCACCAAATCTGGCGGTAAGGCTGAAATCGAGTACGGCACAACCAACATCACCGTTGACGGCGTTGCTGCCACGACGTCGTACATCAGCAGCGAGCGCGACTTCAAGGCTGCCATGACCAATGGCGGCGACTACAAAATGATGACCCATGTGACGCTGAGCAGCGGTAATGCTGCAGCCAAGACTACCACTATCGACTTGAACGACAAAACGCTGTCGGCTAAGGCGCTTGGTGCAAAGACTGGTGGCACACTGACTCTGAAGAATGGAAAACTCGTGCAGGACAAAAAGACTTCAACGATTAGTTCGTTAGCCATCGCTGCTAACGAGTATTTGGTAGATGGTCATGAATTCGTTGACCTTGGCTTATCCGCACTGTGGGCAACCTGTAATGTTGGAGCTACGGAAAGCACTGGCTACGGAAATTATTACGCTTGGGGCGAGGTGGCCGAAAAGTCTTGCTATAACTGGACTACATACAAATATAGTCCTGACGGCACCTATAAAAATTTGACCAAGTACAAAGCCGATAAGAAGACAACCCTTGAAGCGGAGGACGATGCAGCCACAGTAAACTGGGGAGCAGGCTGCCGTATGCCTACAGGCACGGAAATGGAAGAACTCATCAACAATAACGAGACGAATTGTAAGTGGGAGTGGACTACAGTGAATGAAATTAACGGATATAAGGTGACCAGCCTAAAGGAGGGTTATACCGACAAATCAATCTTCTTGCCTGCTTCGGGCATCTTTGACACGAGCTTAGGAAGTGTAGGAAGAATGGGATACTACTGGTCCAATTCTCTCTCAACTGTAAAAGGGGTAACCGCTTCGTATAAATACTACGCCTACAGCATAGGTTTCTCCAATACCAGCGGAAAGGCAACCAAAAGCAACGATTTCCGTAATACTGGATACCCAGTTCGCCCCGTTGCAGATAAGCCAGAATGACAACAGCAAGCTATCTCCATGACGAGGTGAGCTGTATATAAATGAGGAGTCCAGCAGGAAGGTGCAGCAGCATCTCCTGCTGGATTTCTCTTTCCTGTCATTTAGTTCGAATCAAGGAAGATGTTGTCAAATCTATTCGAACTTCCCAGTTTTATATTCATTCTCCAACAGCTGATAAATGTAAGCGGAACTTTGGACGTAGAGTTCCGTTTTTGAATTCATCAGTTTTTGGTATGTCTCAGAGTTGTAGATGAAATCAATGGCTTGTTCTATTCCCAGTTTACGATCCTGAATCAAATAGCTCGTCATATCATCTATGGTTTTGTCAACCAAATATTTATTTATCTGTTCTTTTGTCATCATCTTACCCTTTTCAGTAAACAGACAGCTTTAGAAGTGCCAAAGAAATACTGGCTGTTGAGCCGCTTAAATTTAAGTTCTTCTGTCAATTCCTCTATCGTAACAGTTCCCTCTTCATATCGCCCCAACAAGTAGGCAACACCATCGTCGGCAATAGGTCCAATCACAATGTCGTAATTGTGCGTGAAAGGCGGATTGGTACGGCTTCGGTTCTTGTAAATGAATTCAGCCCACTCGACACATACGTTGTCGTATCTTAGGACGTTGATGTCAGAAGAAGAAAGGATGGTTTCATCGAATTCATATTTCTGAACGACAGGTAAACCGCCAAACATAAGCGTTCTTTTTTCTGCAAGTTCTTCTGCCTGTGATTTGATGTCCGTAAGGTAAAAGCCTTGTCCGAAATCCTTGTATTTCTTCGTCTTTCCTATGTCGATTTCGTCGAAATCGATATTTGTCCCGTGATAGAGTATCATGCTAAAGCTCCCCCATTCTTCTTGCAGACAATTACCAGGTCATCTACCGTATCTTCTATTGACTGTAAGTGCAAAGTGTTATAGAATTGCAGCAAAAAATCAATGCCTTGGAAATGTTTCAAGTATTGATATGCATTCTTTACGGGAAGATTGAACCTTTTTCCCATACCCCTAATGCAGGCATGGATATATGGTATTTTATATTTATCTTCCATTTTAGTTCTCGTTTAGTTTCTACTATCGTTTGCAAAAGTACGCTTTTTTGCAAACAAATCATCATAATCTGTGAGTTATTTCTATTTATGGGGTAATTTTTACCTGTAGTCAGACGGCGGACAACTAAGAATCTATCAGCAGAAAAACCATATACAGGGGAAGGATCATAGTGCCGGGAGCCGTTCCGACATTCACGTCACCTAATTTGATGGCACGGGAAACATGGTATTTCTCGGGATGAGCGAGGATGGTTTTTGTGCTTTTGATGTTCCCGTTGTTCGCCTTTACTTCCAGCAGCGTGCATTCGCCTTCGTATCTTATCACGAAATCAATCTCCAACCCAGAATCCTTACGAAAATAATAGAGTCTGCGGTTCATTTTACCCAAGATGTCAGCCAC
>CAVAIX010000169.1:0-5004 GCA_963588695.1 Bacteroidaceae bacterium
CTTACTTTTATGTTTTACGCCGCTAAGTTACGAATAATCTGCGAAACCGCCAACACTGATATGGAATATTATTGGCGCTGCTTTACCTTATTCGTAAAGTTGTTCCTATAAGTTGTTTGGTGGCTACACCAAGCGGATGCCGTCGTCGGTGACGGTTATCAGGCGGTTGCGGAACAGGGTGCCAACGGCTTTCTTGTAGACCTTCTTGCTGACCTTGAAGCGGTCTTGAATCAGTTCAGCCGGACTCTTGTCGCCCAGGTCGCAACGACCCCCGTTTTCCTGCAGATAGTGCAGCAGAACATCGGCAAATTCCTCGGTCTGTCGCTGCCCAGTGGGCTGCAGAGTCAGATCTATTTTGTTGTCCTGGCGCACGTGGTCGATGTAAGCCTTGAGGCAATCGCCCGAATGGATGGACTGGAAAATCTGTCCCTCATAGAGCTGCCCTTGGTAGCGGTTGTCGACGATGACCTTGAAGCCGAGGTCGGTCTTCTGCCATACGATGATGTCCACCTCATCGCCGTGTTTGTAGACCCGGCTGGGTGGCTGCTTGATGTCAGCGTTGGTGGGGAATAGATAGCGATCCACCTTGGCGGTGGCCATCAGACGGTAGCTCTCCTCGTCCACGGTGACATAGACAAGGTAGCTCTGTCCTTTCTGCATCCGCATCTTCTGTTCGCGGAAGGGGCAGAACAGGTCTTTCATCAGTCCCCAGTGAAGGAAAGCCCCGTATTCGTTGACCCACGCCACTTCGAGCCAGGCGAAGTCGCCCACCTTGGCCAGCGGTTGCTGGGTGGTGGCCACGGGGCGTTCGTCCTGGTCGAGATAGACAAACACCCGTAGCTCGTCGCCCACCTTGACTCCTGTCGGCACATAGCGTGCTGGCAGCAGTATCTCACCTTCGTCGCCACCGTCCAGATAGAGGCCGAAGTCCACGGCCTTTGTGACGGTCAGCACATTGTAGTCACCGAGTTTTATTCTCATAGCTGTTCTTCGTTTTGGGGATGTTCAAGAATGCCGTCGCGCATGTGGATGGTGCGGTCGGTGATGGAGGCCAGTTGCTCGTCGTGGGTGACGATGACAAAGGTCTGGCCGAACTGGTTGCGCAAGTCGAAGAACAACTGGTGTAGCTCCGCCTTGTTCTGGGAATCGAGTGAGCCGCTGGGTTCATCGGCTAAGACGACGGCTGGACTGTTTACAAGGGCGCGGGCTACTGCCACCCGTTGCTTCTCGCCGCCACTGAGTTCGTTGGGCTTGTGGTGTGCTCTGTCGGCCAGTCCCATAAACTGCAGCAGTTCCGTGGCGCGTCGCCGTGCCTCACCGCCCGATGTTCCGGCAATATAGGCCGGTATCATGATGTTTTCTAAGGCAGTGAACTCGGGCAGTAGCTGGTGGAACTGGAACACGAAACCGATGTGGCGGTTGCGGAAGTCGGCTAACTTTCTGTCCGAAAGTCCCGTCACATCGATGCCGTCAATCTCCACTGTCCCCGTGTCGGGGCGGTCCAGTGTCCCGATAATCTGTAGCAGGGTGGTCTTGCCTGCTCCACTGGGGCCGACGATGCTGACTACCTCTGCTTTCCCGATGTCCAGGTCGATGCCCTTGAGCACCTGTAGCTTGCCAAAACTCTTCGTGATGCTGTTGATGGTTATCATTTCTTTAGGAATTTCTTGGTTCGTTGTTTGTTGATCCAACGTAGGATGGCATCGTAGATGCTACTCTCCTCGTGGTGTTGTGCCTCGGTGAAGGTCATGTTCTCCTCTTTGGCGTCGCCATACTGGTCGGGGAAGATGATCATGAGGTTCTTGCCCTGAAAGTGCTGCATCAGTTCATTGGGCAGGCGTTCCAGGGCCGACTTGTAGGAGATGGTACCCTTGCGTGCCGTGATGACTACGAACATGTGGTCTTGATGGATGTTCTCCGCCAGCTGTGGTAACTCGTTCCAGTGTGCCATATAGGTGTAGCCACTCCTCACACTCGGATGCCAGTTGGTGATGTATTCGCGGATGAGCGCTAAGGACTCCTGTCTGCCGTGGAACTCGATGCGGCAATCGAGGTTACCCGCCATACGGCACAGCCGTTCGAGCCACCGGTGAAAACCAGGTTCGAACTCGGCTCGGGAGGGCACAGCCACCTGTATGCGGCGTAGCGTGTTGAGCGGCTCGATAAACCGCGTGAGCACGATTTGCCGGTTCAGTCCGTTATAGAGGCTCTGTATGAAATCGCCCCAGAACTTGGGGTTGATGTCGGTGTGGACGTGCATACCCATGATAATCTCGGAGGCGGCAAACTCGCGGAAGGCATGTTTGATGCCGTTTGCGATGTTGGTGGCGAGCCGCACCTGCGTCTGCAGCTTCACGTCGTAGCCGCTGGCACGCTGCTCTAACTGCTCCAGCAATTGCAGACCGTGTTCGCGGTTGGTCGTTGCCTGCTGGTCGTCATAAACGACGTTGAGAGCCACCAACTCGCGGTTCAGTTTCCTGTTGCGCATCATGATGGCCAACTCTAATAGCTGCGGGGCAATGTCAGGATATTTCACGCAGAGGAAAATGCGTTCGTCGTCGCGTTGCTGCTGGACGGTGGACAGGTGTGCCTTGTCGCGCAACACGATTTGTCGAGCGGCCTGTTCGGTGGTCATTGTGCTGACGAGACAGGTGACGAGAATCATGATGATCACCCCGTTCAGCATCTCGTTGCTGACCAAATAGACACCAGGACTGACTTCCAGCCGCATGCCCACCAACACCATGGCGATGGCACCAGCAGCATGGGCGCTGGTCAGTCCGAACATCATGTGTCCCGAAGGTTTCGGTAGACGGAATAGAAAACTGGACAGATAGGCGGCAGTGGCCTTGCCGAAGGTACCGAAAAAGGCAATCATAGCCACGACAAACAACATATGGGAGCCCTCAAACAGACAGCTGACATCGATGAGCATGCCCACACCAATCAAGAAATAGGGGATGAAGAGAGCATTGCCGATAAACTCGATGCGGTTCATCAATGGCGATACATGGGGAATGTATCGGTTGAGAATCAGACCAGAGAAGAACGCACCTACGATGCCTTCCACACCCACCGCCTCGGAAGCGGCCGCACTGAGAAACAGCACCGCCAGTACGAAGATGAACTGCATGACAGCGTCGCTGTATCGACGCAGAAAATAGCGAGCCAACTTGGGAATAAGGTAGATGCTGAGGCCGCAGTAGCACGCGAACTTCGTCACGAAGAGTAGCCAGAAGCCTGTCCCCACGTTCTCGCCGTAGGAGGCGGCCAGTCCTGCCAGCATCAGCAGGGCAAGAAACAGCGAGATCATCGAAGACCCTACCGAGAGCATCACGCTCGGCTCGCGTTGCAGGCCGTAGCGTCCGATGATAGGGTAGGCGATGAGCGTGTTTGAGGCCATGATGCATCCTAATAGAAAGGAGGCTTGCGGTGAGTAGCCTAAGATACATTCAGCCATCAGCCACGTCAGTGTCAGCGGTATCAAACACGTCAGCAATCCGAACACGAGGATGCGGCGGCTATTGCGCTTCACGCTCTCCATGTCCATCTCCAGTCCGGCCAAAAACATGATGTAGAGCAGTCCCACCTTTCCGAAAAGCTCGAACGAGTCGTCGCGCTCCAAGATGTTGAAACCGTATTTGCCTACTAACATGCCCGCCAGTACCATCCCGATGATGTGGGGGATGCGCAGCTTGCTCATGATGATTGGGGCAAACAGAACGATCAACAATACCACGCAGAAAATCAGTGTGGGGTCGGTGATGGGAAAGTAGGATAACAGCATCATAGGCGCAAAGGTACGAATAAGTGAGAGAAATGCCAAATTTATTTGGACATTTCCGAGGTTCTTCGTACCTTTGCACACTGACAACCCATACATAAACAAAAGGAAAAACAGATTATGAAAGTAGCAATCGTTGGCGCCAGCGGTGCCGTAGGACAGGAATTTCTTCGCATACTCGACCAGCGCAATTTCCCGATGGACGAACTCGTATTGTTTGGCTCGGCACGCAGTGCTGGTACGGTTTATAACTTCCGTGGAAAACCGCTGACCGTCAAATTGCTCCAGCATAACGACGACTTCAAGGACGTGGACATCGTCTTCACCTCGGCGGGTGGCGGCACCTCTGAGGAGTTTGCCGACACCATCACCAAGTATGGTGCTGTGATGATTGACAACTCCAGTGCCTTCCGCATGTGTGATGACGTACCCCTCGTAGTGCCCGAGGTCAATGCAGAGGATGCCTTGAACCGTCCGCGTAACATCATCGCCAATCCCAACTGTACGACCATCATGATGGTCGTGGTGTTGAAACCTATTGACAATCTCAGCCACATCAGGAAAATCCATGTGTCCTCCTACCAGAGTGCTTCGGGCGCAGGTGCTGCTGCCATGGCGGAGCTGCAGCAGCAGTACAAGGACATCATTGAGACGGGGCAGACCACACACATTGACAAGTTCCCCCATCAGTTGGCCTACAACGTCATTCCGCAGATAGACAAGATGACTCCCAACGACTATACCAAAGAGGAGATGAAGATGTTCAACGAGACACGCAAAATCATGCACTCCGACGTGCGCACCAGTGCTACCTGTGTCCGTGTATCCTCGCTTCGGTCCCACTCTGAGAGTGTCTGGTTTGAGACCGAAAAGCCCCTCAGCGTAGAGGCCATCCGCCAAGCCTTGGAGGCCGCTCCGGGCGTTACAGTGAAGGACGACGCACAGAACTATGTCTATCCGATGCCCTTGGAGAGCGCAGGAAAGGACGATGTTTATGTGGGGCGCATCCGAAAGGATTTGGCCGATGACAACGGCAATACCCTCTGGCTCACGGGTGACCAAATTCGAAAGGGAGCCGCCCTCAATGCAGTGCAGATAGCAGAATACTTGATTCAGAAGGGCAACGTCAAGTAAGGTGCTGTAAAAATTGGTACCCCGACCGAGAATCGAACTCGGAACTAAGCTTTAGGAGAGCCTTGTTATATCCATTTAACTATCAG
>CAVAIX010000170.1:0-4993 GCA_963588695.1 Bacteroidaceae bacterium
GGGCAGTGATCTGCGGAAACTGGTCTGCCACGTATTGCAGCAGCTGTTTTGCACGCTCTTCGTCGCCTTCCTCATCGTAGTGGAACTGCAGGATAACCATCCACTCGCCAGTGTTCGA
Source organism: Bacteroidaceae bacterium (assembly GCA_963588695.1). GTDB lineage: Bacteria > Bacteroidota > Bacteroidia > Bacteroidales > Bacteroidaceae > Prevotella. The sequence continues at coordinate 119 of CAVAIX010000170.1, forward strand.
GTTGCGGATAATCACATCGCGCAGCAGACCGTGCTGGGCACGCAGGTCGAAGAAGGTCAACTCGTGTGCTAAGGCGTAGGCATAGATGGCGTTGCGAATGTCATTGTGCAGCGTGTCCATCAGCCAACACTTCTCAATGGGCAGTATCTTATCGAAGGCTCCCGTGATATGGAAGCCCACGGCGTTGCGCTGAAACTCCCTGCCACTGCTGATTTCCTCGGTGGTCAGATAGCGACGGTTGCAGCAGCCAAAGTCGAGCTTGTTGCGGTACTCCTGTGTCTTCACCGAACCGAGGATGGGGCGGAACTCGGGCAGTTCTATCTTCCCAATACGCGTCAACTGGTCTTTCACCTGTTGCTGCTTCATCTTCAACTGTTCGGAGTAGGGCAGGTGCTGCCATTTACAACCGCCGCAGGTGCCAAAGTGCTGACAGAAGGGTTGTGTGCGCAAGGGACTTGGCTCGCGCAGACGCAGTATCTCTGCCTCCATAAAGCTATGCTTCTTGCGGCGCACTTGCAGGTCTACCACATCGCCTGGCACTGCCCACGGTACAAAAACAACCATGTCGTCCACTCTTGCCACGCACTTGCCCTCAGCGGCAAAGTCGGTGATGGTGATGTTCTCCAATATCGGTAGGGGTCTTTTCTTTCTTGTCATTGTGTGTTGCTGTCTTTCAAATCGGCTGACAAAGGTACGGAGAAAAATCGGAACGGCCAAAACCTTGTTGCGCTTTTGAAGAAAAGAACTTGCCAATGTTTTAGAAAACGTAAAAATTATGCAAAGTTGTTAAATGTTTTGCAAAAAGTGGACAATTCCGAAAGAAATGCCGTATCTTTGTACCAAAATAACTAACATATTTCAGTACACACTATGGCAAAGTACAACATCAAAGAAAAGAAGGAACACGTGGCTAAATATCGCACGATGATCAACCCCGAGGTGATGGATGCGTTGAAGGAAAAGATTTTTCAGATTATCGTTATTCAGGAAAAATACAAAGACAAAGACTATTCCGCCAAACAGTTGGCTATCGACCTTGGCACCAACACGCGCTATATCTCGGCCGTAATCAACGTGAAATTCCACACGAACTATCCAGGATTTGTCAACCGCTTCCGCATCGACGAGGCCATGTCCTTGCTGGTCGACAGGCGCTATCTGACGTATTCCATGGAGCAGATTAGCGATATGGTGGGCTTTGCCAACCGACAGTCGTTCTACTCCTCCTTCTACCGCGCCACTCAGAAGTCGCCGAGGCTTTACCGCCAAGACTATTTGGACAAGCACCCCATGCTGCTGAGGGAATTGGAACTGCAGAAAATTGACAAGAAACTGGAGCAGCGCATTCTGAAAAGGCTGGCAAGAAAATGACAACCAACGACGAACGCTTTGCGGACATACAACTGCTGCGATACAGGTTGAACGGCTTTGAACGCCTCTCCTCGAAGCAGCAGTGTTACATCTATTGCCTCTCGCAGGCTGCACTCTATGGGCGAGACATCACCTTCGACCAGTTTGGACGCTATAACCTGCGCATCCGCAAAACCCTTGAGGCTGTCTATACCTTACCCGAACTGGAGCATAACACGGAGGACTTCCACGAACTGGAGACGTACCTGCGGCGCGTGTGGTTCTCCAGTGGCATCTACCACCACTATGGCACGGAAAAGATGCAGCCAGGCTTCTCGGCTGACTATTTCCGACAGGCTGTACTGCAGGTGGCGGAAGTTGCTCGGGAAACACTGCCTCTGCGCGAGGGTGAGACTGCCCAGCAGTTGTGCGACGAACTCTGTCCCGTCCTCTTCGACCCTACGGTGCTGCCTAAGCGCGTCAACCAAACAGACGGGGAGGATCTCGTAGCCACCTCTGCCTGCAACTACTACCAAGGAGTGACGCAAGCGGAGGCCGAGGCTTTCTATAACGAGCAGAAAAGACAATACACGGGTGACGAACCGCCTTCCTTTGGCCTTAACAGTACCCTCATCCGAACGCCACAGGGACTTCGCGAGGAGCGTTGGTGTGTGGAAGGCAGGTATGGTGCTGCCATCCGCCCCATCGTCCACTGGCTTGAAAAGGCAAAGGCCGTGGCAGAGAACCCTCAGCAACAGGCCACCATCGAAGCACTGGTGCAATACTACCAAACGGGCGACCTTCATGACTTCAACGACTACTGCATCCGTTGGGTGAAGTGCTTCGAGGGCGATGTGGACTTTATCAACGGTTTCATCGAGGTCTATGGAGACCCGCTCGGGCTGAAAGGTTCGTGGGAGGCGCTTGTCGAATACACAGACCCCGAAGCCACGCGGCGCACACGCACCATCAGCGACAATGCACAGTGGTTTGAAGACCACTCTCCCGTAGACCCACGCTTCCGCAAACCTAAGGTGAAGGGCGTAATGGCTAAGGCCATCTGTGCCGCCATGCTTGGAGGCGACGAATATCCCTCCACAGCCATCGGTATCAATCTGCCCAACGCAGACTGGATACGAGCGCAACACGGCAGTAAGAGCATCACCATCACCAATATCACTGAGGCCTACAACAAGGCGGCAGCAGGCAACGGCTTCCGTGCAGCATTCATTGACGATGCAGAAACGCTGGCACTGCTGGAGCAATACAGTGACCGCTGTGACGAACTGCACACGGATCTCCACGAATGTCTCGGACACGGCAGTGGACAACTGCTGCCTGGCACTGACCCCGACGCTCTGAAAGCCTACGGAAACACCATCGAGGAGGCACGCGCAGACCTGTTTGGTCTCTACTACATCGCTGACCCGAAACTGGTGGAACTCGGACTGTTGCCCGACATGGAGGCTTATAAGGCACAATACTTTAGCTACGTGCTCAACGGCCTACTCACACAGCTCATACGCATACAACCTGGACAGCAGATAGAGGAGGCGCACATGCGTAACAGGGCATTAATAGCCCGTTGGTGCTACGCAAACGGTACGGCTATACAACTGGAACAGCACAACGGAAAGACTTACGTACGCATCACAGACTATCCTCAGCTGCGCCAACTCTTTGCACGGCTGTTGGCCGAAGTGCAGCGCATCAAGAGTGAAGGGGACTACGAGGCTGCCCGACAACTGGTGGAACAGTATGCCATACGCATAGACCCCACGCTCCACCGAGAAATCCTTGACCGTTACGCCAAACTCGGTCTTGCACCCTATAAAGGTTTTATCAACCCCGTGCTCCGTCCCGTTAAAGGGGCTGACGGGGAGATAGACCACGTAGAAGTGGACTATACGGAAAGCTACACCCAACAGATGCTGCGCTACAGCAGCGAATACGCCACACTCATCTGAAATCTAACACACGCAACACAACCGTGGACAAACAACAGGCAAGAGACAAAGCGCAGGAAATCAAACGCTCCTTCCGACTCATCATGGACGGACAAACGGCTCAGTCCATGCGCGACAAAGGGGCTGCGTACAAACTCAACTGGGGGGCTTCCATACTCATGCTCCGGCAACAAGCCGACGAAATCGGGCAGGACTATGAACTGGCCGTTGAACTGTGGAAGGCTGATGTGCGCGAGTGTAAGATACTGGCCACAATGCTCATGCCGCCCGAGCGCGTCTGTCCTGACTTGGCGGAGCTTTGGATGGAGCAGACCACCACGCAGGAAATCGCTGAGCAGGCCACCTTTAACCTCTACCGACACCTGCCCTTTGCCGCAGAGAAGGCCTATCGCTGGATGGCTGACAAGCGCGCACTGTATCAGCTCTGTGGCTTCCACCTGCTGACGCGTCTCTTTATGAACGGACAAGAACCTAATGCGCGAGGTATCAATGAGTTTATAGACCAGGCTCTCGTAGCACTTCAAGGTGACAGCGTGGCTGTTCGGAAGGCTGCTGCACAGGCACTACGACGCTTTGCTGAACTCGGCCTCGTCTACGAACGGATGGCTAAAAGTGCAACAAAACAGGCGGGTCTCGATATTTTTTAGGTGAAAGATGTGCGGTATATCCGAAAAATGTGCTAACTTTGTGCGGCGTTAGAAGACAGCAGAGACGATGAAGGAAAACGTGAAAGAGACGGTGAAGCAGGTGCTGGACAACTATCTGCAGCAGAACAACAGGCGGAAAACCCCAGAAAGGTACGCCGTGCTGGACACCGTTTATTCCATCAAAGGACTCTTCACCCTGGACGAACTCAGCCAGCGACTGGAGGCGGAGCGCAACTTTCCCGTCAGCAGAGCCACCCTCTATAACACGCTCAACCTGCTCATCCGACTGCATCTCGTCGCTACACACTACTTCCAACGGCAGGTGTGTTATACGGCAGCATACAGTCGCAGTGCACAGTGCAGGCAGATCTGCACCTTCTGTGGAAAGATGACGGACATCCGCTCAGCCACACTCCTCAAAGCCATTGACGACGTGCCGCTGAAACGCTTCCGAAAAACGGGCATCACGCTCTACGTTTATGGTGTTTGCAGCAGTTGCCAAGCCAAGCTCACCAAGGAAAACAACAAGCAACAGAAAATAAAGAACCAAACCCGATAATAGACAAAAATGAATCAAGGTAAAGTTGATGTCCTGCTCGGTCTGCAGTGGGGCGACGAAGGTAAAGGAAAGGTGGTCGACGTGTTGACACCGAAGTACGACGTAGTGGCGCGCTTCCAAGGCGGCCCAAACGCGGGACACACCCTCGAGTTTGAAGGACAGAAATACGTGCTGCGCAGTATTCCCTCAGGCATTTTCCAGGGCGGAAAGGTCAACATCATCGGAAATGGCGTGGTACTTGCTCCCGACCTCTTTATGGAGGAGGCCAAGGCACTCGAAGCCAGTGGACACGAACTGCGAGGCAGACTCCACATCTCCAAGAAGGCTCACCTCATTATGCCTACTCACCGCC
>CAVAIX010000171.1:0-4985 GCA_963588695.1 Bacteroidaceae bacterium
TATCCTGCCGGAAGGACGGAGGATGGCGCATTGTATGAGGATGTTCGTTTCCCCTCGCTGAGCAAGTATATCGACGCGTCCCGTGAAAGTGTCAATGACGTGAAGGGCAACCGTGACCTGATCTATGCCCGTTCTGCCGAGACATATCTGATAGTGGCTGAGGCGGAAGTACGCTTGGGCAATTATCAAGAGGCACTCGGTTATATCAATGCCGTCCGCCAACGTGCGGCCTATCAGAAGGGTGAAGACCGCGCAGCGTATGTTGACGGTGGTCAAGCTTGGGGCAGTTCCGAACTAAACCAGGATCCAGATCTCAATTCCTATATGCCAGAGAACTCTTACTATGAGTCGAACGGCATTGCTCGAACCACAGCCGCTACCGACCTGACAGTGACGGATATACACGCATTGCCAGAGGGAGACGAATATGTTATCCAAAAATTAGGACTCAGCAGTGACTATGACCGTATGTTGGCTTTTGTACTGAACGAGCGGAGTCGGGAACTCTGTGGCGAGTTGCACCGATGGGCAGACTTGTCGCGTACCAAGACGCTGGTACAACGTGCCAAGGCCTTCAATACGGGTGCAGCTCCTAATATTGATGACCATCATTGTCTCAGACCTATTCCTCAGACCTATCTGGATGCCATCCAAAAGGATGGACATAACTTGACAGTGGAGGAAAAACAAGCTCAGCAGAATCCTGGATACTAATGAAAATGAGAAAAATCAGTTCAACGCTACTCTCCCTTTGCGTCTCTACGACCGCCTGTGCCTTTGACATTGTCGGACAAGGGAGAACCGTACTCTGTGTTGACGCTACGGAGGACAGTACCGTGCTGTCTGCATCGGAAATGCTGTGTGAAGACTTTAAATCGGTGGCTGGGAAACCCTTGGATGTTACGAATCTTTTCTGCACGGAATCATACGGAAAGGAAACGAATATCATCATGGCTGGCACGGTGGGCAACAAGGCGTTTGAGCACTGGCTGGAAACCAATCGTCTCTCTGCTGTCGCAGTAAAAGGCAAATGGGAAACATTCTGCCTTGAGGTGCATGACGTGGATGGCCAGAAGGTGATGGTCGTGATGGGCAGCGACAAGCGCGGGACAGCCTACGGACTGTTGGAACTGTCGCGCATCATGGGTGTATCGCCATGGCATTGGTGGGCGGATGTCACACCGCGACGCAAGAGTCATGTGGCGGTCGACGACAGTTATCGCAACGTGCAGAGTCCGTCGGTGCAATATCGTGGCATCTTTCTCAATGATGAGGAGAACTTTGCCCAATGGAGCAAGTCCACTTATGAGAAGGACGAAGTAAAGAACTATGTGGTAGGACCAAAGACTTACGAAAAGGTGTTCAGACTATTGCTGCGTCTGCGTGCCAACTGCATTTGGCCAGCCATGCACCCGTGTTCCACGCCTTTCTTCACTGTGCCAGGCAACAAAGAAATGGCGCAACGCTACGGTATTGTGATGGCTACCAGCCACTGCGAGCCAATGATGCGAGCTGCCCACGAATGGGATGAGAAGACGATGGGGCCGCTGAACTATGTCGACAACCATGACAAGATCCTCAACTATTGGGAAAAGCGTGTCAAGGAAGTTGCTGAAGGCGAGAATATCTATACGATGGGGATGCGGGGACTGCATGACCTGCCCATGCAGGGTGCATCCACCACAGAAGGAAAGATAGCCATCGTGGAAAGGGCTTTTTCCGACCAGCGCAATCTCCTGCGTAAGTATGTCAATGCCGATGTGACGCAAGTGCCACAGGTGTTCGTGCCGTATAAGGAGGTGCTTGGCCTGTATAATAATGGTCTGAAAGTGCCCGACGACATCACGCTGATGTGGTGCAACGATAACTTCGGCTATCTTACGCGCCTCTCCAACGATGTGGAGCGGAAACGGAAGGGTGGGGCAGGCGTGTATTACCACATCTCCTACTGGGGGCGCCCCAACGGCTACCTCACGATATGCACGCAGTCGCCAGCTCTCATCTACGACCAGATGCGCCGAGCCTACGATGCCGATGCGCGGAAGTTATGGATTGTAAACGTTGGCGACCTCAAACCCGGTGAGTTCGATATGGAGTTTTTCTTGAATATGGCGTGGAATGTCGACAGCGTCAGTCCTGACAATATATCCGATATCATGGATCAATGGTATAGTGATATCTTCGGTGAGGAGACGGGAAAGGAAATAGCCGCTGTCATGCGGACATACTACCGTCTGGCCGTGGAGCGCAAACCTGAACACATGGGATGGAACCGTGTGGAGGAAACGGGTTATCCGAAAGGTAATGTACCCGTGGCCGACTGCGAATTCAATCCGTTTGAAAATGGCGATGAGGTCTTGCGGCGCATGAAGGCATACGATGCGCTCGAAACAAGGGTACGGGAACTATATGTTAGGATGCCAGCAGAACGACGTGCTGCTTATTCTGAATTGGTGCTCACTCCTGTAGTCATGGCTAAAGGTATGAACAACAAGTGGCTGGCTGCCAAGAAAAACCATCTTTTGGCCAGTCACGGACTGCCTGCCGCCAACGACTATGCGCGCCTCTCTGAACAATACACCAGGGAGACACAGAAAGCTTGTGCTGATTATGGTCTATTGCTGGATGGTAAGTGGGATAAGATTCTGATGCTGAACAAGTGGAACCGCGAGAACGACCTGCCAAGAAAGGATGTGGTGAAGGTGGATGACAACAACCACACCGTCATGCTGTGGTGTGAGCATGACAGCGTGCCGCAGGTGATGGACGGCAAGATGAATCTATATGTCATAGGATGCAAGACCTTTATGGAAATCTTTATGATGGACGGCACGGAGCCTAACATAGAAATCCTTAGAAAGCCGGAGTGGCTGGATGTCACTGTGGAGAAAACGTATGCTGCCAGTGAGGCTCGACTAAATATGGAGATAACAATGGACGCTGAAGGCCAGTCGGGGCGACTGGTCCTAAAGATGAATGGCCGGAAGTATGTGCTGGTCGTTTCTGTGCAACCGGAGGACTTCTATCCTGTAGATATTGACCACACCATCGATGGACAAGCGATGGACGGCATTCTCGGACTGGGCTATTCTGCGAAGGCCAAGCCGTTGCAGAAGGGACGGGAATATACCTTCCGACTCACCACAGCCCGCAGTGGTGCAGCCCATTTGCGTATAGGCACACTTCCGCTCCATCCGCTTAATGGCGGCGACTTGCGCTACAGTGTGAGTGTTGACGGCCAACCCAGTCAAACCGTGTCCATAACGACGGATGCCGTGGAGCGTGACGAAGCATGGAAGGTGAATGTGATGCGCAATCAAAGTGTGACAATGACCCCTTGGAAGGTAAACGAAAAGGAAATACACTGCATCACTGTTAAGGCCCTGGACGATGGTATCGTGCTCGATCAGATGCAACTCAACTTCCGTGGGAATCGGCAGTTTTATAGCCTGCCATAATCAGTTCTGTTTTTTTTTGTTCATGATAAAGTATAAAAATAAAGAAGGATGAAATACACTTGTGGACTAATCCTATGCCTTTCATTGCTGACGCTGTCGGCACATGGAAAGGTGGTGCTGAAATACCCTACCGTGGAGGGGCGTACTGCGCCCTTGGGCTTGGATGTGACTGTGCCTCGCTTGGGATGGCAAATTGAGTCGGACCAGCAAGGGGTCTTGCAGCAGGCTTATCACATCATAGTAAGCTCAACGCGCGAGAAGGCACTACTCCATGAGGGGGATGTGTGGGATAGTGGTATGGTCAGATCGGCACAGTCGCAATGGGTAGGCATGGATGGCTTGCAACTGCTCCCCAACCATGAATACTACTGGACGGTCAGAGCGAAAACCAATAAGGGCGAGACGGAATGGACTGCTCCACAACGATGGTCAACGGGTATGATGGGCACACCCTGGAAGGGCTGTTGGATAGGCTCTGACTCGTTGTTTGCTGGCGAGTCTGCTGACCAGTATTCCAAGGTGGCTGCCCGTTATCTGCGCAAGGTGTTCAGCACGGTGGGTGAGATACGCCGCGCCACCCTGCATGTGTGTGGCCTCGGCCTGTATAAGGTGCAGCTGAACGGCAACAAGATAGGGCGTGCAGAGCTGGCTCCGTTGAGTTCTGACTACGATAAGACGGTGATCTATGACACCTATGACGTGACCCGTGCACTGTTGTCTGATAATGTACTGCTGCTCTCCTTACAGGCTGGCAACTATTTTGCCGTTCGCCAAAATTTTCAACCCCATGTTCGTACTACCTATGGAAAACCCATGGCGTTGCTCAACCTCATCGTGGAGTATCAAGACGGAAGAACAGACACTCTTGCCACCGATGAGACGTGGCAGATGAATGTGGATGGTCCCGTGAGATACGCCAATTTCTATGACGGTGAGAAGTATGATGCCACCAAAGACTTGGGCAAGGTCTTCGACTTGCGGTATGAGGCTCGTGGATGGATGAGAGCGCAGCGCATGTCGCCGCCTAAGGGAGCACTGGTGGGCAATCTAGGCCGTCCGATCACGGTGTATCGCAGAGATGCTCCTGTTCGGCTGTGGAAGGTGGGCGACAATCGCTATCTGATGGACTTCGGTACCAATGAGGCTGGGCGCATTCGACTGCTGATGAGTGGACTGCAAAGGCAGGACAGCGTCAAGATACGGTATGCGGAACTGTTGGAGAAGGACGGCAATTCCCTTTATACCAAAAACCTCCGGTCGGCAGCCAATCTCGACATTTATATCAGTGACGGCACGGAGGAGACGTGGACCTCGGAGTTTACCTATCATGGATTCCGTTATGCCGAGGTGGAGGGAATGGCTGTGTTGACAGCGGCGCAGGTGACCCGTGAACTACTGGCCGACGAGATGAGTGATGCCGACACGCAGTTCTATGTGGAGGAGAACGGGAAGCCTTCCTTGTTGAACCAGTTGGTAGACAATGCGCGCCGTGGCATTCGCAGCAACTATAAGGGAATGCCCATAGAC
>CAVAIX010000172.1:0-4968 GCA_963588695.1 Bacteroidaceae bacterium
GAACCGGTCGTAGCGTGAGTCGTTTTCTGCAGTCCTTTCGCGGTTATCCTAACTGGTCGAGGGCTTGCTGGATGTCGTTGAGGATGTCCTCCACGTCTTCAATACCGACGGAGAGGCGGATGAGGTCGGGAGCCACTCCTGCTGCCTTCAACTGCTCGTCCGACAACTGGCGGTGGGTGTGGCTGGCTGGGTGGAGCACACAGCTGCGCGCGTCGGCCACGTGCGTTGCGATGTTGACCATCCGCAGCGCGTCCATGAACTGTATGGCCGTCTGCCGGTCGCCCTTCAGTCCGAAGGCCATAACACCACAACTGCCGTTAGGCATGTATTTCGTCTGCAGCGCATGGAACTTGTCGCGCTCCAGTCCCGAATAGTGCACCCATGACACGCGCGGGTCGCCCTGTAGGAACTCCGCCACAGCCTGCGCGTTCTTGCAGTGCTGCGCCATTCGGAGGTGGAGCGTCTGCAGCCCGAGGTTGAGGATAAATGAATTCATGGGAGCCGGAATGCTTCCAAGGTCGCGCATGAGCTGTGCCACCAGTTTTGTCGTGTAGCCCTTCTTGCCGAACGCCTTCACGTAGGTCAGTCCGTGGTAGCTCTCGTCGGGTGTACACAGTCCCGGAAACTTGTCCGCATGCGTCATCCAGTCGAACTGGCCACTGTCTATCACCGCTCCGCCAACGACAGATGCTGTTCCGTCCATGTATTTGGTGGTGGAGTGGGTCACGATGTCAGCTCCCCACTCAAACGGGCGGCAGTTGATGGGCGTGGCAAACGTGTTGTCGACAATCAGCGGCACACCGTTGCTGTGGGCTATGCGTGCAAACTTCTCGATGTCGAGGATGGCGCAGCCTGGGTTCGAGATGGTCTCACCAAACAGCACCTTCGTGTTGGGGCGGAAGGCGGCTTGTATTTCCTCCTCGGGCGCGTCGGGATTGACGAAGGTGCAGGCAATGCCCAACTTCTTCAGTGTCACACCAAACAGGTTGAACGTGCCCCCGTAGATCTCGCTGGAGGCCACGATGTGGTCGCCTGCCTCACAGATGTTGAACACGGCATAGAAGTTGGCAGCCTGTCCGCTGGACGTGAGCACGCAGCCCACTCCGCCTTCCAGCGCCGCAATCTTCTCCGCCACCATGTCGTTGGTCGGGTTTTGCAGGCGAGTGTAGAAATAGCCCTCCTTCTTTAAGTCGAAGAGCATGGCCATCTCGTTTGAGTCGTCATATTTGAACGTCGTACTTTGGATGATCGGTGGTTCCACCGGTTCGCCATTTTTCGGTTTGTAACCGCCCCGCACGCACAGGGTCGATGTCTTGAGTTTCTTGTCCATGGAGTCTTTCATCTGTTGATGTTGGTTGCAAAATGTTTGTTTTCCTGCCTGCAAATGTACGAAATTCCAGTTAAACGGCCAAATCCCATTTCAGATTTTCCTTACAGGCACTGCATGACGAGGTCTTCGAAATGAAGAATCTTGTCTGAGGAATGGGTGTTGAGCAATAGATGCTCGAAGTCTTTCTTTTTGAGGTTGAGGTCAATCGATTGTAACTTTTTATGGATGGCCTCCTTGAGTTGGATCGCATTGGATATTCCTGCACGTTGTGACAGGAAATCATAATCTGGGTGAGTGTGCTGCATCAAGAACATGCAATCGTAGAAATCGCGTCCTTTGGCTCTTGCGAGCAGGGCAGAGAGCTTCATGCTAAGCAGAACCCCGTTTGGAGGTGTCTGTAACGAGAAGAAAAAGCCACAGCGAGCGACATTGCGGATTTCGACAGGATAGGGCACGCACTGATCCTGTGCTTCAATCTTGAGCAGGAAACGCTCCTCACGATGCCCAGTAAGACCAAGCTCGAAAAGAAATTCTGGGAAGAAGATGTTACGGCGGAATGCGGTGAGGTGCGAATTATTCTTCTCCCTTGTTTCCACATTCAGTCCGCATTTTTTGAGATAGGTGACGATACCGTTCGTCAGCCGTATGAATTCGTTTTCATCCAAACTCTTGCAGTCGAAATCAAGATCTTCTGAAAAACGGTCTATTCCCATCAGAAGCCGCAGATTAGTGCCGCCAATAAAGGTCAGCTTGCTTACATATGGTGTGGAAGCCAAATAGTCGAGGGTCATCAGTTGGATGTACTCTTTGAGTATATGCTTCTGAAATACTGCCTGCGATGTTATCTGAGGCGGAAAGTAACTATTGATGTAACTGATGTCAATCATAATCCGTGTATTTTTAGTAGTTTGCTGACTCTGTTGTTTAAGGCGGTATGGCCGATGGCCTGCTGATACTCGGTCAGTCGCTCCGTGTCCAGTTCGTTGGCCATGAAATAGTCGTCGAGGCGCAGCTCTTCAAGTTCCTGCTCCGTGTTATAAAAGGGATAAAGGTAGAGCAGGTCGAGCAATGCCTTTTCGGGGAAAGCCAGCATCCATGTCAGCTTTGGTTCGCCGATGATCGTTGTGCCTGTAGGGACTTCCACTGGTTTATAGCCAAAGAACAGAGAAGGCTTGACGCTTTGGTAGACATACTGCCCGAAGTTATTCTCGAACTGTGTCGTTTTCAATGTCGTGACGGAAGTAATGGACGTGACGGCCTCAGGTATCATGCCGTAGATGCTTAAAGCCGTATGCAGGCTGATGTAGGATGGTCGGTAAATGTGACACGCCACATAGCGTGCAAAGTCTGGCCGTTGGATCATCTCAGGAAAGGCGTACCATCCCTGGCGCAGTTTGACAAGGAGTCCCTTATCTGTCCAGCGCTTTAGGCTGTTGCGGTCGAAGGTGGGAAAAATGCACCTTGCCTGGTAGATGGAGAAACAGCCCTTAGGCAGCAGTCGCTTTTGAAAATCTAAGTAGCTAACCATATTTTTATTTCTATTATGCTGCAAATTTAATGCTTTTCGGAAACAAAACACCACGTTTAGCAAATATTAACTACATGCGTGCACGTTGAATTTGCCGATTTATTTATCTGCAGTAAATAAAATTATCGAATTTTGTTTGGTGGTAATAAATAAAAGCCGTATTTTTGCACGGTAATAGATGAATGTACCATGCAGAAAGAAGTATTCAAGACGCTCATCAAGGAAGGTCAGGACGAGATACAAGCGATAGAACTTTATCGGAGACCCTTCGACTTTGAGGAACAAGGAAGGTATGTACTCGTTGGCATCCGTCAAGCAGGAAAATCGTACCTATTGTATCAACGTGCCAAGCAATTCATAGCCGAAGGACATGATGTCAAGGAGATGGTTTATATCAACTTCGACGATGAGCGGCTCTATGGCATGAAGGTGGAAGACTTTGACCTCATACTTCAAGCATATAGTGCCATGTATTCGTACAAGCCCATCCTGTTCTTTGACGAGATACAAAACATCGAAGGATGGGAACACTTTGCCCGCAGACTGGCCAATCAGAAATACATGGTGTTCATCACGGGCTCCAATGCTAAGATGCTGAGCCGAGATATTGCCACGACTTTAGGCGCGCGTTATTTCGACGAGAAGGTCTATCCCTACTCCTTCCGCGAATATCTGGAGGCCAACGGCATTGTACTCAGTGCGCATTGGCAGTACGGAAGGCAGAAGGACATCGTGCAGCAGTATTTCGAAATGTATTTTAAGTGGGGTGGTTTCCCAGAGTTGCTTCTGTATAAGAACAAACGCCACTGGCTCAACGGACTTTATGAAAAGATCGTACTTGGTGATGTGATACAGCGCAACAATGTCAAGAATGAACAAGCCCTGCGCCTTGCAGTCAAAAGGCTTGCAGAGAACGTGCTGCAACCCACGGCCTATAACCGGTTGGCCAACATGGTGAAAAGCACAGGTACGTCTACGAGCACCGCTTCCATAATCGATTATGTCCGCTATGTCAGAGAGGCTTGTCTGATGCTTACACTGGACAATTATGCCTCTAAGTTTGCGGAGAAGGAAACGGCAAAGAAGCATTATTTCACCGACAATGGTTTGCTGAGCATTTTCTTGGCGGACTCAAGGTCGCCGTTGCTGGAAAACCTTTGTGCTGTCACTTTGTACAGGAAATACAACAAAGACCCACAAGTGCCAAACCTGTATTATTACAATCGCAACGTAGAGGTCGACTTCTTCGTCCCCGACGAGTCGTTGGCCATACAGGCTTCCTATACGCTGACCGATGCTGACACGCGCAAACGAGAACTCTCAGCATTGGTGGCTCTCCACAAGGTTCATCCTCTCAAAAAGGCCGTAGTCGTCACCTACGACGAAGAAGAAACCATTGAGACGAATGGACTGACCATAAAAGTCGTTCCTGTCTGGAAGTGGCTACTCCTTTACGGCTGACTTTCACTGCGGATTCTGACATTTTTAACACTTCAAACACTGCGGATTCTGACACTTTTAACACTTCAAACACTGCGGATTCTGACATTTTTGCCTTGAAAGCATCGCGAATCCAATATTTTTCAGTACCTTTGCAGCGTCATAACCCATTTAACATCAATAGCTATGGTGCAACGAGTCTTTAAACGCAAAATATACCAAAAACTCCTTGAGTGGAAAAAAGAAGACCATGGAAGTACCGCACTGCTCATAGAAGGCGCGAGGCGTGTTGGTAAATCCACCATTGTGGAAGAATTTGCGAGAAACGAATATGAGACCTACCTGCTTATCGATTTCTCTATAGCAAGCAAGGCGGTCAAAGAATCTTTTTTGGACATCTCCAATCTTGACATGCTGTTTACCAGTCTTCAAATGAATAGTGGGGTAAGCCTCATTCCAGGTAAGTCGTTGATTATCTTTGACGAGATACAGAAATGCCCCTTAGCCCGTCAGGCCATCAAGCACCTTGTCAAGGATGGACGCTTTCATTATATCGAGACAGGCTCATTGTTGGGCATAAAGATGAAGAAACGCCCCAAAACCGACGGCACAAAAATCCTCATACCGAGCGAGGAACGCAGAATGACCATGTACCCTATGGACTATGAGG
>CAVAIX010000173.1:0-4965 GCA_963588695.1 Bacteroidaceae bacterium
CAGGTTGGCAGCGTCATACGGCAGTCCGCGCACCATATTATCCGCCGTCTGCCAGCGCAGGGCGAAGCCGTAGAGTCCTGAGCACATGGTGGAAACGGTTCCGTTGCGTATCAGTCCGGCCATGGTCAGTCCCATGAAGAAATGCTGGAACGGCATCAGTTCCTCCAGATACACGGTGAGCATACAGAAGAAGATGGCGTTGCCGAAGGCGCGCAGGAAGGTGGGCAGGTAGAGGTATTCCAGTGGCAGACCGGGGTCTATCTGGAAATACATAATGAACGGGTAGGCCGCCATAGCGGCTACGCCGAGTGTGAGCAAGCGCGTGTACTGCCAGCGCAGCACCTTACACCAGAAGAGGCAGAAGAGGCAGCCGACGATGACTCCCGTCCACTCTACGAGGTTGAGGCAGTTGGTGGTGACGGAGCCGAAGTGCAAGACGCTGCCCGTCAGTGCGGTTTGCAGCACCTTGGGCGTACTGCCCATGAACTCCACGAAGGCGAAGAGCACGAGCAGCGGCACGAGTCCCTTGTATTTCCACGCCTCGGGCGCAATATAGGGGTGGCGTATGTGACACATCCGCCGCACGCAACTGTACAGGGTGACGAAGAAGAGTACGACAACCGTTCGCATCACGGGTGCGTCGAGCCAGTTGTAGTATTCACCGTAGTTGAAGAAGTAGATGAACTCCAGCATCAAGGCCGACCAAAGCAGGCAGCCCAGCCAGTCGACACTGATGAAGGGGATGGGCTTCATAAACATGAAGTCGTGGGTGGTGACATAGACGGTGAGGGCCACGGTGAACAGCAGTCCAGCCATCACGTAGTTGACGGTGCGCCAGTCTTGACAGATGTAAATCAGATGTTCGGTGAGCCAAGGCGAGAGCGACATATTTCCCAACACGATGCAATAGAGCAAGGGGAAGAAGACGGTGAAGTCGCGCTTGGGGGTCATCCACAACTGGATGTTGGACATACACTCGAACGTGCCACAGAGCTTGAAGAAGCCAGCCACATAGGCGAGGGCGCACATCACGGGCAGCGACTCGGTGTGGAGGATGAGCAGGTCGCAAGTGGCCACCACCAATGCCGCCGTAAAGAGCAATCGTCTGTTGGCAAAGCGAAACTTGAGGCGGAAGAGCAAGGGGAAGGGCATAGCCACGCCCACCACGTTGGACATGATGACCATGAGGACATCTTCCCGCATCAGGCTGTATTCGCCTGCCACGTGGCTCATCGCTCCACCATAGATGCCGCCCGACAACTGGAAGATGAAGGCGAAGAGGAGGTAGATCCACGGCTGGAGGCGGCGCGGCACGTAGTCGTTGAACGAGGGGACGCGAAACGGTCCCTGAAGCACTGGAGGTCCTGGCATTTCAGTTGCGTTTTACCTTGGTCTCCACGTTGAGTCCTGCGCGCAACAGAGCCACTTGCTTCGGGTCGTTGTCTGCTGTCAGTGCGATGCGCACGGGGACGCGCTGCTCCACCTTAACGAAGTTGCCCGTGGCGTTGTCCACAGGAATCATAGAATAGGCGTTGCCAGCAGCGGCAGAGATGGTCTCTACCCTACCGTGGAAAGTGACACCGGGAATGGCGTCAGCCTCAAACTCCACACTGTTGCCCACGACAATGCCGTCCATCTGCGTCTCGCGGTAGTTGGCCACCACCCACACGTCGTTGTCGTCCACGATGCGCGCCAGTTGCTGTCCGGGCTGCACCAATTGTCCCTCATGAATGTCTTTGCGCCCCATAGTGCCGTCGCAGGCGGCCACGATGACGGTGTAGGAGAGGTTGAGTCGCGCCAAATCAAGTTGCGCCTCGGCCACGTTCTCGCCAGCCTTCGAACTGCCCAACTGATGGGTCTGCACGTTGTGCATGGAGGCGGTGCTCTGACGGCGACTGTTGGCCTGCTCGTAGCGTGCCTTGGCTCCGAGGTAGCGAGCGTAGGCGTTGTCGTACTGTTGGCGTGTGACAGCGTCGGTCTTCATCAGGGCAGCAAAGCGGTCGAAGTCTTGCTTGGCGTTGATCATGTCGGCGCGAGCCTCCTCAATGCCTGCCGCAGCGGTCTGCACGTCGCTCCGCGTAGTCCCCATCGTGGCTGTCACCACGGACGAGCCAGACTGTGAGCCGCGCAGGGCGGCCTCTGCTTGTGCCACTTGCAGGCGGTATTCCGCATCGTCGATGATGACGAGTGTGTCGCCCTTCTTCACGTGCTGGAAGTCGGAGAAGCGTATCTCCTTGATAAATCCCTGCACACGGGTGTTGACGGGCGTGATGTGGCGGTTCACCTGTGCGTCGTCAGTGTATTCCACGCCGCTGCCGTGACTGACGCGCGTAAAGCACCAGGCGGCCAGTCCTGCCAGCAGTAGTATCACGATTGCGTTGTACGTTCTCTTTATTTGTTTCTTGTTCATTGTCTTCGATTGGGTTTAGGGGTGATTATATTTCGCCTGCCACGTATTTCATGTGGTAGTAGGCGTAGACGATGTTGATGCGGGCGTCGACTTCTTTCAGTTCGGCGTCGAGGCGGAGGTTGGAGGCGTCCACCATGTCGGTGATGAGGGCCAACTGACTGAGGTAGCGAGCGTTCACCACGGCGTAGTTCTGTCGAGCCAGTTCGACGCTCTTCTGCTGCGTCTCCAGTGCGACGTAGGTCTGCAGATAGTTGACGTAGGCGGCCTGTATACTGTTGTTCAGCTGTTCGCTCTGCACGGCGTGGGCTTCCTTGGCCTGGCGGGTCTCTACGGCGGCCTGCCGGATGCGTTTGTTGCTCTTGAACAGTGAGCCGAGACTGTACTTCACGCCGACTCCCACGTACCAGATGTTGAGGTTCTTGTCGATGGGCGGCAACTCGAAGGTGATAGGGCCATCGAAGTTTTCAGCAGCCACCACGGCCACCTTGGGCAGGCGGTCGCTCTTGGCGATTTTCTCCTGCTGCTCGGCGATGCGAATGGCCGTGCTGCTCTGCTCTAACAGGGGCGAGTGCAGGGTGCCGAGGGTCTGCCAGTAGGCCTCGCCGTCTTGGCTGTAAGTGGCGGAAACCAGGGTCGTGTCGGGCTGAATGGTCTCGCTCTGCGGCAGTCCTAAGGTGTTGCAGAGCTGGTGGTTGAGGATGCTGCGGCTGTTGCGCAGGGCGGTCAGTCCGAGTTTCAGCGTCTCCATCTGTAGCTCGTAGCGCGTAATGTCGTTCCGCAGTGCCATTCCCTGTCGCTGCTGCGCCTCTATGTCGGCGATGAGTTGCTGGGTGAGTTGGATGTTTCGTTCGTAGACGCGGATTTGGTTGTCAGTCTTGAAGAGGTCCAGATACTGCCCCAAGGCCATGAAGCGCACCTGCTGGCGCGTCAGTCTCACGCCTGCCTCGGCTTGCTTTTGTGCCAGTTCAGCCAGTCGGATGCCTGCTGTGACGGCTCCACCCGTATAGACGGCTTGACTGGCCTGCAGCGTGAACGTGTTACCATAGTGGGGCGCGCTGAGTCCTCGGGCGTTGGAGAAGTCGCGGTCGGTGAGCAGGGCGTTGCCAATGTAGCTGAACGAGAGCGACGCGTCGATGTCGGGCAGTCGCTGACTCTTGGCTGCCTCAATGCCAACGGCAGCGGCCTCTGCTTGCGTCTTACCCGCGCGAAGACTCTTGCTGTTCTCCTCCACCCTTTGAAACAGCTGGTCTATCGTCATGGGACGTTGCGCCCATGCTGATGCGCCGTACAAGAGGAGAAGGGTCAAAATGTGTTTTCTAATCATTGTCTGTGTATAAAATAAATAGGTGTGTGGTCTGTTCGTGCGCCCCTGTCTTAACGGAAACGCTCCTGAAAACCGGGTGCAAAGGTACGGCTTTTCCCCCTTTCGGTCGTTTTAAATTTTCCGCCACACATGGACTTTTTGGGAATAAAACTTCTTTTATATCCCACAAAATGCGTACTTTTGCATCCCGAAACAGAACAATAACGACACAGAATGGACGCACAAGGCACGGAATGGTCTGAACTGAGCGGACAGCAGGAGGCGAGTCTCTGCACCACTACCCTACCCGAGTGGCGAGCGGAGCCGCAGGTACTGTCCTACGGTGCGATAGTGATGTGTCGCAGGGGCAGGGCGGTGCTATACGTGAACTACAAGCGGTGGACACTATATGAGGGGGCGGCCATCGTGCTCTTCCCCAACGACCTCGTGCTGCTGGAAGCGGAAGGGGTGGACGGCGACTTCGAGGTGGAGATGCTGCAGTACAGTCCGTCGCTGCTGCGCGAGGCCAGTCTGCAACTGGAGCACACGGTCTATTCGGCCATGCGCGAAGACCGCTGCCGACAGGACAAACCCGTGGTAAGGGCTATCATCGACGGTATGTTAGCCCTACTGAAGGTCTATTTCGAGCAACCAGAGTGCACGTGCGTCACGGCGCTGGTACTCTGCCAGTTGAAGGCTTTCTTCATCGGCTTCCACGAGTACCTGCAACGCCACCCACACCGTGTGCCCGACGAGGTGAAGTCGCTGCGCGTCCGCGAACTCTTCAATCGCTTCATGATGCTCGTGGAGCGCGACCATCGCACCGCACGCGATGTCTGCCACTACGCCGCCCAGATGAGCATTTCACCGAAATATCTCACCAATATCGTGCGCCAGGTGACGGGTCACACCCCGAAAACCATCATCGACCAGTACGTCATCCTCCAGTTGAAGGTACAATTGCGGCGCGGCGACCGCAGTATTAAGCAGTTAGCATGGGACTATCGCTTCACCGACACCAGCTTTTTCTGCCGCTATTTCAAGAAACACACGGGGCTGACACCGCTGCAAGTGGCCGCCACTGACCATGCCTGATTGCCCTTTCTGCCGATTCCTTGGGGGGATTTACACGTGCGCGCTTACGTGGGCAGGTGGATTTCTTTCTGCAAAGTTACAACTTTTTCGCGAGTCCTCCAAGCATTTGTCACGAGTAGGTGCCTCATTTGTACCGAGTATATACATAACTCACTGT
>CAVAIX010000174.1:0-4900 GCA_963588695.1 Bacteroidaceae bacterium
CGTCCGATATGCCTGAGCACGAGAATATCTACATCAGTACAAAGTATGGTACGACAACGGCTCCGTTCCAGTATAAGGACGAGCGCGGCATGCTGTTCGACTTCGATACGCCTAACGCTGCTACTGGTGTCGTACTTGGCAACCACGGATGGCACAGCCAGGTGATTCAAAGCGACGGAACATCACTCAAGGGCAACTACCTGATGCTCGGTAACACCAGCATGGATGCCAGTGGCGGCTGGAACGACGGCAATTTCGCCTTCGAGTACTGGGCTGGAACATGGAGCTACGACTTTACTGGCGACGGTGTGAAACTCTGCGACGTGGCTGACTTCACCAACTGGGAGAGCAAGAGTCTGAAGTTCGAGATGCTCGTACCGTCAAGCAACCCTTGGCAGGCTGCTGCAATGCAGATTATCTTCGCAGGAACAGACAAGGTGACGCTTTTCAATGCCAACAACAATTTCTTCCATGTGCAGGGCGAACTCAGTCGTGCGCTCTATATGCCTTGGAACAGCAACGGCGGAAGTTATGACACAGGCGACAAGTGGGTGACTGTGACAATCCCGTTCACCGAGTTCGCTTATGACTGGGACGGCAATAAGCTTTCTCCTACATTCAAGAGTGTAGAAGACTTTGCCAGCCTCACCATCTTTGTTGTCAATGGTTCGTACAACGACAAGACGGTCATTCCGTCTGGCACCGACTGTACGCCTATCATCAAGATTGACAACATCCGAGTTGTCTCGAATAAGTAAAATCTTCTAACAAAGAACTGATATGAAAAAGATCAATAACATATTCACCCTGTTGGTGACGGCCCTTGTAGGGCTGTCGCTGACAGCGTGCAGCAGCGACGATTTGGACACCAACCAGTATCAGAGCGGTGTGTCGCTCAACGCTTTCGGTCCTTCTCCCGTGATGCGTGGCGGTCAGTTGCGCTTCATCGGTAGCAACCTCGACCAAATTCGCGAAGTACGCATTCCTGGTGTTGATGCCATTACCGCCATTGAGGTGGTGAAGGCTGGTGTGCCCAGCGAAATCCGCGTGTCCGTTCCCCACGACGGCCCAGAGACGGGGCACGTGGTGCTCGTGGCCAACAACGACAAGGAGATAACCACCGTGTCGACGCTGACCTATATCGAGGGCATCACGGTTAAGAGCTTTACGCCCTCTTCTGCCATGCCTGGTGATGTGATAGAGATTGTGGGTGACGAGGATGGCTACTTGAACCTCGTACACTCAATGGCGTTTGCCGACAACGTGATTGTCAGCGAGAACGATTTCATCCAGCACGACCGCTACACCATCAAGGTACGGGTGCCAGAGGAGGCCAAGACGGGCAAACTCCAGCTCTTCACCGCTGACCTCACAGTGGGCGATGCCACAAAGCTCGACTACCAAATTGTGACGACCGAAGACCGTCTCATCGTAGGAGTCCCCACTGTGACCAAGGTGAAGGGACGCGAGGAAGTGGCAGTAGAAGGCAGTGTCACTGCTAAAGCTGGTGAGACGATTACCGTGACTGGTAGCTCCCTGCAGTTGATAGAGACGGTAGCTGTCGGTGGTGCAGAAACTACAGCGTTCTCCGTTTCCACAGACGGCACAACCCTGTCGTTTGCTTTGCCGGACAAGGCTTCCGATGGTGAGATAACCCTTGTCTGCAAGAGTGGCGTAAAAATTCCCGTAGGCAGCATCACCACCATCGTTCCTTCCGAACTGACCGCAGCTCCTACTCCCGTGAAGAACGGTGCGACGATTACCGTGACGGGTAAGGATCTTGACCTCATCACAGGCATCTCGTTCCCCAACGCCAGCGATGCCGATGCCCAACTGAAGGTGACTGCCGACAAGGTAACTGCCGTTGTGCCCGAGGCTGCACAGGAGGGTGATATCACCCTTTCCCTCGCCAACGGCAAGACAGTGGCCGTGGCCTATACACTCGTGAAACCGACCGCTACGGCCTGCACCCCTGCAGAGTTGACTGCTGGCGACGAGGTGGTCATCAAGGGTACTGACCTCGACCTGGTCAAGGGTGTTACCTTCCCCGGTGACGAGCCGCAGACTGTTGAGACCTTCTCCGCACAGAGTGCCTCCGAAATCGGTCTCACCGTACCTGCTGCATGTGCAGGGACAGGCTTTACGCTCAATCTGAAGAATGGAGCGGCTGTGGAAATCAGTGGTACGCTAACCATCAAGGCTGCCACTACACCCGCCATTTCTTCGATTGCCCCGGCTGAGGCTTCCGCTGGTGCCAAGATTACCATCAAGGGCAAGAACCTGCAGAACATACAGGCTCTCTACATCGGTTCGTACAAGGTGACGCGCTACACCTCGCGCTCCAATACCGAGATTGTGTGCACCGTTCCGACCACTGCGGAGATTGGTTCGTACAAGGTTGTTGTTGAAGACGTCGACGGTGTGAAGTCCGAAGTCTACGACTTCAGCGTTGTTCCTGCAGAACGCGACATCGCTGCGGTGACAAGTAATATGGATGGCTCTGCCATCACCTATCCCTATAACTTTACGTGGTCGGACGATGGCCGCTTCCGCATCATGAAGGCTGACCTCAACGCTTGGGGCGTGACGAATGGTTCGAAGCTCATCGTCTATAAGGAGCAAGGTGCTACTGGACAGATACAGATTAATAATGCCAACTGGGGTGGTATCTATACCATTGCCGACTGGAACGGCACCGAGAGCAAAATCGAACAGGTGTTCGACGATGCCATGATGGAAGCCTTCAACGTCGCTGACGGATGGAGCGATACCGCCTTCATCCTTCAGGGCGACTTGAAGAGTGTCACCAAGATCTGTATTCTTCCGTAATAGGACAGGTGATTGACACTACATTTCTGCAGGCGCACTCCTTCGTGGGGTGCGCCTGTTTACATTTATTAAAAGAAAAGTATGTGAGATAAGCAACAAAGTATTGATGATATTCGTGAAAATGTACTAACTTTGCAAACGATATTGCGAAATCCATTAAACGACAATAACGAGACAATGAAAACTACACGATTCTTGACGATGCTTGCTGTGGCTCTGCTGGCTGTAGGCTGCGGTGGTGATGACCCTATTGAAGACGATGGAGGGAAGACTCCTACTCCAGAAACGCCTGACACTCCAGATACCCCCGATACCCCCGATACCCCTGACACCCCTGAAATCAATATCACTAAGACGTTGGTGGCTGGAGAGACAGAACCAGTAAAGAAGCTCTATAACTACTTCTTGGAGCAGTATGGCAAGAAGACCATCAGTGGCGTGATGGCCAACGTGAATTGGAATACGACGATAGCAGAGAAGGTGAAGACCCTCACGGGAAAGTATCCAGCCATGAACTGCTTCGACTTCATCCATATCTACGTGCCCAAGAACAACTGGATTGACTATACCGACATCACACCCGTGAAGAACTGGTTCGACCAGGGCGGCATTGTTCAGTTGATGTGGCATTTCAACGTGCCCGTCAAGGAGGGACAGACGCTCGGTACGGACGGGGCGGACGGCAACGGCAATACGGCTGTGACCTGCACACCGTCGCAGACCACTTTTAAGGCTTCGAACGCGCTGAAGGATGGTACGTGGGAGAACAAGTGGTTCTATCAAGAGATGGACAAGGTGGCAGCTGTGCTGCTGAAACTGCAGGATGCAGGCATTTCGGCCACCTGGCGCCCCTTCCACGAAGCTGCTGGCAATGCCACGCTGAAGTCGGGAGACAGTTGGGGCACGGCGTGGTTTTGGTGGGGTGCCGACGGTGCTACAACATACAAGAAACTTTGGATAGCCATGTTCGACTATTTTAAACAGAAAGGCGTGAAGAACCTCCTCTGGATATGGACTTCGCAGAATTGCAACGGTGACGCCTCGACGTACAACAACGACAGCGACTGGTATCCTGGCGACGCATACGTGGACATCATCGCCCGCGACCTTTATGGCTATAGCGTAGAAAAGAATAAACAGGAGTTCAGCGAGCTGCAAACGACCTATCCCACTAAGATGGTGGTGCTTGGCGAGTGCGGCAAAGGTGACAACGGCGCACAGGGTAACATCGGCAGTTGCTGGACGGCTGGCGCACAATGGGGGCACTTCCTGGTGTGGTATCAGGGAGGACAAGGCACTACCGATACCATGTGCAGCGACAGCTGGTGGAAGAGTGCTATGTCGGACGGCAACGTCATCACCCGTGACCAGTTGCCCGACCTGAAATAGACACAACTAAAAATCCAATGACTAAAAACATGAAACATTTTTTTGGAAGCGTCCTGCTGTTGCTGGCCACAGTCTGTGTGTTGCCTGTGGCCGCACAGATTAGAGGCCACAACATCCAGATCAACGTAGTGCCAGACCACAGTGACTGGACCTACAAGGTGGGGGAGACCGCCACCTTCCGCATCACCGTCACACGGTCGGCCACACCGTTGGCTGGGGCGGTCATCAGCTACAAGGCTGGATCGGAGATGTATCAGAACGTGGAGAAGAACGGCGTGGTGCTGAAGGATGGCACGCTGACCGTGAAAGGAAAGATGACCCGACCGGGATTCTATCGCGTGGACGTGAAGACTACCGTCGATGGTAAGGAATACCAAGGTACGTGTGCTGCTGCCTTCTCACCCGAGCAACTGAAGCCCACCACCGTCAACCCAGCCGACTTCGACCAGTTTTGGAAGAATGCCATCGCTGAAGCACGGCATACGGCTCTCGAACCGACCAAACGGTTGCTGCCCGAACGCTGCACCAAGGATGTGAATGTCTATGAGGTTAGCTTCCAGAACGTGCGTCCTAACTCGCGTACCTACGGCATCCTGTGTGAGCCGGTCAAGCCTGGTAGGTATCCAGCACCTTCCGCATCACCGTCACACGGTCGGCCACACCGTTGGCTGGGGCGGTCATC
>CAVAIX010000175.1:0-4722 GCA_963588695.1 Bacteroidaceae bacterium
CAACCCATGCTCACCCTCTGGCAGTGGCTCGGCCTGGGACTCACCGTCGTGGTGTGTGGCACGTGGGGCGACCTCGTGGAGAGCCTCTTCAAGCGCACCTTAGGCATCAAGGACAGCGGTAGCATCCTGCCCGGTCACGGAGGTATGCTCGACCGCTTCGACTCCGCGCTACTGGCCATCCCAGCCGCCGTGGTGTACCTCTACACCCTCTCCCTGTTCTAAAGGAAAAAAAGAAGAGATGGCTCACGCCATCTCTACCACTATAGTATGGTGCCCGCCCGTGCAGGCCACTACCGTGCCGTCGATGGGATTGCCGTCGACGGTCACTGTTTTCACGCCCTTCTGACCGCCGTGCGGGTTGTGCACCCGGATGTCGAACACCGTGTCGCGCAGCACGCGTCGCACGCGGTACTCCTTCATATCCGCAGGCAGGCAGGGGTCTATCTCCAGTCCGTCGTAGGTTGGTTTGATGCCCAACAGGAACTGGCTCACCGTGTACCACATCCACGCCGCCGTGCCCGTCAGCCATGAGTTCTTACCCTCGCCCGGTCGTGCGGCATCCTTGCCCGCCACCATCTGGCAGTTGACATACGGTTCCACCTTATGCAACGCCTGGTCGCGGAGGTAGGCCGGACAGATCTTACGGAAGAGTTCCCAGGCATCGTTGCCGCGTCCCGCCACCGTCTCGCCGATGATGACCCACGGGTTGTTATGGCAGAAGATGCCCGCGTTCTCCTTATAGCCAGCCGGGTAGGACGATATCTCACCCATCTCCACATGATAGGACGTGAAGGCCGGGTTGTTGAGTACCATGCCATGTTCGCAGTCGAGGTACTGTCGACAGGCATCGATGGCCTTGTCGCAGAGTCCCTCCTCCAGTCCGATGGCCGCCATGGTGCAGAAGCCCTGCGACTCGATGAAGATCTTCCCCTCGTCGTTCTCGTGAGACCCTATCTTATGACCATAGAAGTCATAGGCGCGCAGGAACCAGTCGCCGTCCCAGCCGTGCGTCTTCACCGCCTGCACCATGTCCTCGACGTGATGTAGGGCGCGCGTCGCCTCGTCGGCCTTGCCGATGCGCTGGCACAGCTCCACATACTGTCGGCCACAGAACACGAAGAGACCGGCAATCATCAGCGACTCCGCCTTCGATCCCTCCGTCTTGTTCTCCGTGGTCTGGAAACTCTCGTCTGGGTCCCACGAGAAGCAGTTGAGGTTCAGGCAGTCGTTCCAGTCGGCGCGCCCGATGAGCGGCAGCGCGTGTGGTCCGAGGTTCTCCACCACGTGGTTGAACGACACCCGGAGGTGTTCGAAGAGCGACACCTCCGTGCCCACCTGGTTATCCCAAGGCACCAGTTCGTCGAGGATGGAGAAGTCGCCCGTCTCCTTGATATACGCCACCGTACCGAAGATCAGCCACATCGGGTCGTCGTTGAAACCACCCCCGATGTCGTTGTTGCCACGCTTGGTGAGCGGTTGGTATTGGTGGTAGCAGCCCCCGTCCGGGAACTGCGTCGAGGCGATGTCGATGATGCGCTGGCGCGCCCGCTCCGGTATCTGGTGGACGAAGCCCACGAGGTCCTGGTTGGAGTCGCGAAAGCCCATGCCACGTCCCACGCCACTCTCGAAGAACGACGCCGAGCGCGAGAAGTTGAACGTCACCATGCACTGGTACTGGTTCCAGATATTGACCATGCGGTTCAGTCGTTCGTCGCCACTCTCCACCACATATTTCCCGAGCAGTCCGTCCCAGAGGGTGTGCAACTCCTGGAACGCCGCGTCCACCGCCTCCACCGTGGCGAAGCGGCGGATGGTGTCCATGGCTCGCGCCTTGTTGACGAGTGTCACGTCGCTGTCCTGCGAGGAGCGGAGTTCGCCGCGCTGCTTGCGTGCGATGTCGGCGGTGCAGAACTTCTCATCCTGTGCGTTCTCCACGTAGCCGAGGAGGAAGATGAGGTCGCGGCACTCGCCCGGTTTTAGATGGACCTCGATATAATGCGATGCGATGGGGCTCCAGCCGTGTGCCACACTGTTGGAAGGACGTCCTGCCACGACACACTGTGGTTGGTCGAAGCCGTTGTAGAGACCGATGAACGCCTCGCGGTCCGTGTCATAGCCATCGATGGTGGCATTGGTCACAGCATAGTAGGCATAGTGGTTGCGTCGCTCCTTATATTCCGTCTTATGGTAGATGACGCTACCGTCGATCTCCACCTCGCCCGTCGACCAGTTACGTTGGAAGTTCTCCATGTCCGTGGCCGCATTCCACAGGCACCACTCCACGAAGGAGAAGAGTTTGAGGTGCTTGACAGCCGACGAGGTGTTACGCAGTGTGACGCGCTGCACCTCCGCCCACGTCTTCAGTGGTACGAAGCAGAGCACGCTGGCCTCCACGCCGTCCTTGCTACCCGTGATGCGTGTGTAGTTCATGCCGTGGCGGCACTCATAGCTGTCGAGAGGCGTCTTACACGGTTTCCATCCCGGGTTCCACACCGTGTCACCATCCTTGATATAGAAATAGCGTCCGCCGTTGTCCATCGGTACCCCGTTATAGCGGTAGCGCGTGATGCGTCGGAACTTCGCATCCTTATAGAAGCTATAGCCTCCGGCGGTGTTGGAGATGAGCGAGAAGAAGTCTTCGTTGCCCAGGTAGTTAATCCAGGGGAACGGTGTGGCCGGGTCCGTGATGACGAACTCGCGGTGTTGGTCATCATAGTGGCCGTAGTGGTTGTTGTCCATTGTGTGTAGTAAAGCAGGTTATTATATATAAATAGGTGTCTTTATCGTTATTTCTCGACGAGGATGCGTGCATCCACCGCCACCACCTCGTTGGCATCGGCCAGCAGTGGGTTGATGTCCATCTCCTTGATCTCCGTGGCGAAGCGCAGTAGGGTGGAGAGTCGCACGATGATCTCGGCATAGCGTTGCTCGTTGATGCCCTGTTGTCCGCGTGTGCCATGGATGATCTTATAGCCGCGCAGCGAGCGTATCATCGAGTAGGCCTCGCCGTAGGACAGCGGAGCGAGACCGCTCTGTACGTCCTTCAGCACCTCCACGAAGATGCCCCCTAAGCCGCAGAGCACCACATGGCCGAAGCGTTCCTCGTATTTCGCACCGATGAACAGTTCCGTGCCCTTCAGCATCTTCTGCACCATCACGCCCTGTGCCCCTTCGATCTGCATCATGCGGTCGAACTCCAGTGCGAGGTGTTCCGGCGTGCGGATGTTGAGCGTCACGCCCCCCACATCACTCTTATGTACCGGTCCTACCACCTTCGCCACGACGGGATAGCCCACCCGACTGGCGAAGTCGATGAGCTGTTGGCGGTCGCTGGCCACCAGCTCCGGCACCATGGGGATGCCCGCACACGCCAACAGGCGGTGCACCGTGTCTGGCGACACGTAGCCGTTGGTGGTGATGTCCCCGATGATCTCCCGTATCTTCGGTACGTCGACGCCGAACAGCTCGATCTCCGGTGGTGCGGGCTGTGGGGTGCGCATCACCTGCGACAGTGCCGTGGCCAGTGTCACCTCATCGCTGAAGTTCACATGACCCTTGGCGAGGAACTCCGCCACCTCCGGTCCTGCCGTGTGCAGGCTGGGGAGGACAGGGAAGATGGGTTTGCGGCACTCCCCGATTTTACGGTGCAGTACCTCATAGGCCTCATATAGTGTGGTGAGTCCTGGTGTGCCATAGATGACAGCGATGGCATCGATGTTATCGAAGCGCTGGTCGCAGTAGTCGAGGGTGATGCCCAACTGCTCCGGTGTCCCCGTGGCGAGGATATCGATGGGGTTGCCCACCGAAGCCCCCGGAAACAGTTGTTTCTTGAGTTCGCCAGCTACAGCAGGGTCTAAGGGAGGTACCTCCAGTCCGCCCTTCGACAGGGCATCCGTCAGCATCACGCCAGGGCCTCCGGCATGGGTGACGACGGCGAAGCGCCTGCCCGTCAGTGGCGGTAGGGTGAAGATACACCCCACGGTGGTCAGTTCCTCGCGCGAGTGGCACCGCACGATGCCCGCCTTGCGGAACAGCGCCTCGACGGCAGCGTCGCTGCTGGCGATGGCACCCGTGTGGCTCGATGCCGCGCGACTGCCACTCTCACTGCTGCCCGCCTTGACGGCGGCGATGCGGCACCCCTTGCGGATGAGTGATGCGGCATGGAACAGAAGCTTGTCGGGGTTGGCGATGTTCTCGATATACAACAGTTTCACCTTCGAGTCCGTCTCGGCATGGAAGTGTTCGTCCATATACTGCAACACGTCCTCGATACCGATCTGTCGACCGTTGCCAACCGACCATACCGAGTTGAACTGCAGTCCCTTGATGACGGCACTCTCCAAGATAAACACCGCGGTGGCTCCCGAGCCACTGATGAAGTCGACCCCCTGTGGGTTCAACTTCGGGATGGGTTTCGTGAACACGCTATGGTGGTGGCGCGTGAGGAGTCCGATGCAGTTCGGTCCTATCAGTGCCGCCCCATGCTGTGCACACGTGTCGAGGATGCGTTGCTCCATGGCCGCCCCAGCCTTCGTCTCTTCGCCGAAACCCGCCGAGATGATGATGAAGGCCTTCGTGCCCTTCTCGGCTGCCAACAGCTGGACGCTGTCGGGACATAGCTTAGCCGGGATGACCAGGATGGCGAGGTCGGTGGGTGGTAGTTCGTGGGCATCGTGGAACACCTTGATGCCCTGCACCTCATCCTCCTTAGGATTGACGATG
>CAVAIX010000176.1:0-4705 GCA_963588695.1 Bacteroidaceae bacterium
CCGTATTCCAGCCCATGCAGGGCGACGGTTTGGCTATCGTGGGATACGCCAGCGCACGCGACACCGCTGAGGTCAACAAGATTATCTACTCGGACATTGCCGAACAGGTATTGCCCGCTGAGTGCAAGCTCCGTTGGGGAGCCAAAGCCGAAAACTTCGGTGGACAGACCCGTGGCGAGATTTTTGCCCTTTACGCACTGAAGGTCACCGAGGCCAGCGGACGTGCTCCGCTGGAGGGTGATGTCATCACTGGTTCCAAGGACGAGTTCGATCAAATGGGTCACCCCTGTGTTTCTATGCAGATGAACTCCGATGGTGCACGCCGTTGGTCACAAATCACCAAGCAGAATATCGGACGTGCCGTGGCCATCGTGCTTGACGACGTGGTGTATAGCGCACCACGCATCCTCACACAGATTGACGGTGGTAATTCATCCATCACGGGTAACTTCACCATCGAAGATACTAAAGACCTTGCCAACACGCTCAACTCTGGTAAGATGCCTGCACCAACCCGCATCGTACAGGAAGAAGTGGTAGGTCCGTCACTCGGTGCACAGTCCATCATGCAAGGTGCTATCTCGTTCGTCGTGGCCTTTGTAGTACTGATGATTTATATGGTGATGCTCTACGGATTTATCCCGGGTATGCTCGCCAACATCGCACTGCTCTTCAACCTGTTCTTCACCCTCGGCATCTTGACATCGTTCCAAGCCGCACTGACTATGCCTGGTATCGCTGGTATCGTGCTCACACTGGGAACTGCCGTGGATGCCAACGTGCTGATTTACGAGCGTACTAAGGAAGAACTCCGCAAGGGACACACCGTAAAGGAGGCCGTCGGCTTGGGTTACTCCAATGCCTTCTCAGCCATCTTCGACTCTAACTTCACGTCGTTGATTACTGGTATCATCCTCTATGTGTTCGGTACAGGTCCCATCCGCGGCTTCGCTACGACCCTTATCATCGGTATCTGCGTATCGTTCTTTACTGCCGTCTATATGACCCGTTTGGTCTACGATGCAAAAACCAAGAATAACAAGTGGCAGAACCTCACCTTCACCACCGCCTATTCGCGCAACATGATGCAGAACACCAAGTTCAACTTCATGGGCATCTACAAGCGGACATTCTCTATCTGGGCTATTATCGCTGTGCTGTTCTGCGTCAGCTTCGCAGTGCGCGGACTGAGCAAGAGCATTGACTTCACTGGTGGCCGCAACTACGTGCTGACCCTCGACAAGGCCGTGCCTGTGGAACAGGTGCGCACCGCCTTGACTGGTGCCTTCGTCAACACCGTTGGTGAGAACGCAGGCAAAGAGGCTAACACCAGCGTCATCGCCCTCGGCACCGACGGTAAGACCGTCCGCGTCTCCACCAACTGGGACATTGAGTCCAACAACCCGCAGGTGGACGACAAGGCCGAGACCATTCTCTACAACGCCTTGCGGAAGGCTGGACTGGTCAGTCAGGAGAGTGTGGAAGCCTTCAAGAACCCCGATATCCGTCAGGGCGGCTCCATCATCAGCTCATCGAAAGTAGGTCCGTCTGTGGCTAAAGATATCACCCACGGTGCCATCATCTCAGTGGTCATCGCCCTGATAGCCATCTTCCTCTACATCCTGCTGCGCTTCCACAACCTCGCCTATTCGGTGGGTGCTACCGTGGCTCTGGCGCTCGACACATTGATTGTTGTCGGTATGTACTCCGTATTCTGGGGTATTCTCCCCATGTCGTTGGAGATAGACCAGACCTTCATCGGTGCTATCTTGACCGTGATTGGTTACTCTATCAACGACAAGGTGGTGGTATTCGACCGTATCCGTGAGAATCACAACCTCTATCCGAAGCGCGACCTGCAGACACTGTTCGACGGTTCGATCAACCAAACACTGTCCCGTACCGTCAACACCTCGTTGACCACGCTGATTGTGTTGCTGTGTATCTTCATCCTCGGTGGCGACAGTATCCGTTCGTTCTCCTTCGCCATGATACTTGGTGTGATATTCGGAACGCTCTCGTCCATCTTCATTGCAGCTCCCACGGCCTTCCTTGTACTGGGTAGAAATATCCGTGAGGACAAGACGGAAGAAGTACAGGCATAAGATTTCAACCTATTAATACGATGCGCCCGCTCCTTTCTTCAAGGAGCGGGCGCACTGTTTGATGTCCTCAAAAAAAACAGCGGGAATCGTTTATTTGAAGTAGTACAGGAAGGCGGCAATACCTTCAAGGGCAGGTTTGCGCTGTCCTTCTATCTCAATTTTGAACTTGATCTCGGCCTTGCAGATGCCACGCAGATTTTGGATAGCATGGAGCTTGGTGACCAAACGCACACGGCTGCCAGTAATAACTGGCTGTCCAAAGCGCATATCATTCATGCCGTAGTTCACCAGCATCGTGATATTATTGACCTCAATAATCTGGTCCCACAGATAGGGCAAAAGGCTCAAGGTCAGATAGCCGTGGGCTATGGTGCTCTTGTAGGGGCTTTCCTTCTTGGCACGCTCTACATCCACATGAATCCACTGGTGGTCGAGCGTAGCATCAGCAAACAGATTGATACGATCTTGGTTCACTTGCAGCCAGTCGGAAGCACCCAGTTCTTCGCCCAAATGGGCGGCAAACTCGTCGTACGAGTTAATGACTAATTTTCCCATTTTCTCTTTTAATGTTTGAAATAGGACACAAAGGTACACAAAAATAATCGAAATACAATTATATTTCGTACCTTTGCACCATATTTTGGCTGCCCTGATAGTTAAATGGATATAACAAGGCTCTCCTAAAGCTTAGTTCCGAGTTCGATCCTCGGTCGGGGTACTATACGCGACTTGTAAGTGCCTTATTTATAGACACTTTGAATTTTCTGGGTTGCCAAAGGGTTGCCAATTTTAACAAGGTTGCCAACCCTTAGTTCATATTTGCCATCTGCAAACCCCAACCTCATAGCCTCAACTTTCCAGCCATCTGGAAAAAGAAAGAGGTGCAAGTGTATCACTACAACCGCACCCCAAACCAAAAGATAAGTCGTTACTTATCGCCTACAAAGTTACTCATAATCTTTCAGACACGCGCCACATTCCCACTTTTCTTGCCTGCACGGGCTGCTCTGGGCTTTTTTATAGTGGCGCGCTATTTCCCCACAGCTCCAAAAATTTACTCGCGTGTGAAAAAAGGTGTAGGCGAGGTTTAACACACCCCCACCCCCTAATAAAAAAACGCGCCCCTACTCTATTGCCCCTGTTACCAAATTTTGGGCATTCATACACCTTATTATAAAGACAATCACACATAAGCACCACAATTTCTTATCTCATTGTCCAGCTCTCTTATCAGCTCATCTGTAACTGTGAAGTTGGCTTGTGTGGAAACCTCCTGTATCTTGCCCTTAAGTCTGGTGTAATTCTTCCTGCTGTTGCCTTTCCACACTCCAGCCGCTTTCAAATCATCCAGAAAGCCGCTAATCTGGGTTGGGTCTGTCTGACTTATCAATCGTGCAACAAGCACGTTGTAAGCGTCTGAAACTGTCTTAATCTCATTCATAACATTTGGGTTAATTTGGTTTAACTTGTTAATTGAAAAGTAATGGTCTTGCCATAGCTTAACCATCATCCTGTAAAAGGGCTTTTGGTAAAGTGTTGAGGCTTTCACCTCTGGCACACCCAATTGGTAGGGTAACCGCCCTTTCAGCCTCATCTCATACCTTAGCACGTTTGCCTCTTCCCATTGTTGGGGAAAGTCCATCCGCTTGCTTTTGGCATCTGCTATCTTGTCATAGAATACAAGTGTTTTGGGCTTTTTCTTGCCTGTCCCACTATAATACAGGCTGGTGGGGGTAAAGTTGCATCGTTCCAGCCTTGGCATTTTGCCCAACTTTTTAAGATAGCTTTCCACGGGATGCTTCATAAGGAAGTTTGTGCCAAACTCCAAAGACGTTACCTTTGCCTCATCGGCTGGTAGGTGCAAAGCATCGTTTAACTTTTCTATTGCCTGCGCTGCATCGTGCCTGTTGAAGTCATACACGTTGCTTATTCTAAGGAATTTGGGCAAGCTGCCCTCCACCGTCATCCTATCGGGATAAACCGACACTTTCAAACACTCCAAACGTCCATAAGTCTTAACCTCTCCCGTCTGGTTGTTTATCACCGTGCTGGCCTCATCCAAATAGTTGGCTATGGTGGGGAACTGCTCCCCAACCATAGCACTATCAATCCATAGTTTTACTTTGTCATACATAATAACTGCTTTTGGTTGTCCCAATCTTTCTGGCAACTATTGTCCCTGTTACCAAATTTTTGGCATTCATACACCTTATTATAAAGACAATCACACATTTTGGGCTTGCTCTCTTAGCTGTCTCAACTCATCATCAAAGCCACCCATTTGCAGCTCTTTGCAAAAGGCACTAATCAGCACCCTGCCCTTTTTCACCACCACCAACTCAATACAGGTGGGGGTTGGGTTTTGTGGGTCTTTTTCATCTTGATAAACCCTAAAAAGAAAACCATCCTCCCTGCACTCATAGAAGGGGTTTGGTTTGTCATTGCTGTATGTGGGTTTGTCCAAAGGGTAGCCATAGGCAAAGCCACTCAACTTGCCATCCACAAAGTATTCTTTCAACCCTGTAAAGTTGAGGCTGTTTTTTGCCTGCAACCTCATAGACGGCACATTGCTTCCCTCCTTCAGTTTCTCCATCAAATAC
>CAVAIX010000177.1:0-4705 GCA_963588695.1 Bacteroidaceae bacterium
ATCCGGCGGACGAAACCCTGTGAAGGGCTGTCCGCCGGTTTTTGTGCATTATTGCCATGAAAATTTCCGTATGTCGGCAAAAAGCAGTACATTTGCAGCGAATATCAATACGACCAGACTGACGATGATAAAGAAAACCATTGTGCATTTCCTCTGGACCGTGCTCGTGCTCTCCATACTGGGTGCAGTGGTGGCCTTTTGGGCCATCGCCAAGGGATGGATAGGCTATATGCCACCTGTAGAGGAACTACAAAACCCGATAAGTCGCTATGCCACACAGATCTATAGTGCCGATGGAAAGGTCATGGGTACGTGGAACTACAACCGAGAGAACCGCGTCCTCGTCGACTACTTGCAGCTCGCGCCTTCGCTGGTGCAGGCACTGGTGGCAACCGAGGATGTGCGCTTCTACGACCATTCGGGTGTCGATTTCTTTGCCCTCGGACGTGCTGTCATCAAGCGTGGCTTGCTCGGACAGAAGAGTGCGGGTGGCGGTTCCACTATCACGCAGCAGTTGGCCAAACAACTCTATTCCTCGACGGCTCACAGCGTGTTGGAACGACTCTTGCAGAAACCCATCGAATGGGTAATCGCTGTACAGTTGGAACGCAACTACACCAAGGAGGAAATCATCGCCTTGTACCTCAACTACTTCGACTTCCTCCACAATGCCGTGGGCATCAAGACTGCGGCCAATACCTATTTTGGCAAGGAACCCAAAGACCTTACGACGAATGAGTCCGCTGTCCTTGTCGGCCTATGCAAAAATCCCTCCTATTTCAACCCTGTTCGCCATCCCGACCGCTGCACGGAGCGGCGCAACGTGGTGCTGTCCCAAATGGAGAAGGCTGGCTATCTTTCAGAGACGCAACGCGACAGCTGTGCTGCTGTCCCGATGAAACTGCACTTCCATGCTAACGACCATAAGGACGGCACGGCGGTGTATTTCCGCGACTACCTGCGCCGCTATATGACCGCCAAACGACCTGAACGCAGCGACTATCCCGCTTGGAACATGGTGCGCTACCATCAGGATTCCATCAACTGGGAGAATGACCCACTCTACGGCTGGTGTAACAAGAACCGGAAGAAGGATGGACAGCCGTACAATATCTATGCAGATGGTCTCCGCGTCTATACGACCATTGACTCGCACATGCAGGAATATGCTGAACAGGCTGTCTACCGCCATGTCGTCAAATACCTCCAGCCTGCATTCAACCGTGAACAGCGAGGAAAGAAGAACGCCCCGTATTCAGGTAATCTGACTGCGGAACAGGTGCAGAAAATCCTGACGCGTTCCGTCAGACAGTGTGAACGCTATCGGGTGCTTAAAGAAGCGGGACTCACCGAAAGCGAGATACGGAAGTCGTTTAATACGAAAACGGAGATGACCGTGTTCACCTATCATGGTGAGGTTGACACCATCATGACACCACTCGACTCCATCCGCTACTATAAGTCGTTCCTGCGCTGCGGCTTTATGAGCATGAGTCCACAGAACGGAGCGGTGAAGGCCTACGTTGGCGGACTCGATTTCACCCATTTTGCCTACGATATGTGTATGGAAGGCCGACGACAGGTGGGTTCCACCATCAAACCGTTCCTCTATTCGCTGGCCATGGAGAATGGATTCTCACCATGTGACCTCGCGCCCAACGTGCAACAGACTTATATGGTGGCAGGACAGCCGTGGACACCGCGAAACGGTAGCCGCACGCGCTATGGTGAGATGGTTACACTTAAGTGGGGACTCCAGCAGTCGAACAACTGGATTTCGGCTTACCTCATGAGCAAACTCAATCCGCAGGCTTTCGTCACCCTGCTCCGCGAATACGGTATCAACAACCCAGAAATCCATCCCTCTATGGCACTCTGTCTTGGACCTTGCGACATCACCGTGGCCGAAATGGTCAGTGCCTACACAACCTTCGTCAATCACGGCATCCGCTCCGCTCCGCTCCTTGTCACGCGTATCGAGGATAGTGAGGGCAACGTGGTGGCACGCTTCCGTCCTCGCATGAACGAGGTCATCAGTGAGGAGAGTGCCAACAAGATGCTCTATATGCTCAAGGCCGTTGTTGATGGAGGTACAGCTGGACGGTTGCGTTATAAGTATAATTTCACGGGAGAGATTGGCGGAAAGACAGGAACGACCAATAACAACAGCGATGCTTGGTTTATCGGACTCACCCCGACACTCGTCAGTGGTTGTTGGGTGGGCGGTGACGACCGCGACATCCATTTCTCCACCATGCAAATGGGACAGGGTGCTGCTGGTGCACTACCCATTTGGGCTTATTTCATGCAACGCGTCTACGCTGACACACGGTTGGATTATTCGCCCAGTGCTACCTTCGACCTGCCACCGGGCTACGACCCTTGCAGGACGGACAAAACCAACCCAGACAATGCCGATGACACCGCTGCCGGCACTGAAGAAATCTTTCAGTGACGGGCATCTTTCACAAGGTTGAAAAAGGGGATAAAAATTTTCCTAGGAAAAATAATCGATTTTCCTAGGAAAATGGATCGATTTTCCTAGGAAATTTAATCGTTTTTCCTAGGAAAATAAATCGAGCCTCTTGCGGACGCTAAATCGGGTTCAGTCGTAGAAGCCTGGTTGCTTGTACGGAATGCCGAGTTCGCGGTCTACGGTGGCGATGACTCCTTGTATCTGTCCCATGGCAAACATACGCCCTAACAGGGTGTAACCAGCGTTGTGGCCGTGAGTGCTTTCGTCGAACACACCACCAGGCTTGTCGGTGAAGGTCATGCCGTGGTCTACGCGCATCGGGAGGCGACGACCAGAGTTGCACTGGCCTTCCTGCTCCGCCTTCTCGAAGATGCGGCACAGCTCGATGAGGTCAGCGCGGCCTCCTAAATGAGATGCCTCGGTGAAGTTGCCGTTGGGGAAGATGTGGCAGGAACGGAGATGTACGAAATGGGTACGGTCAGCAAACTGACGAGCCATGGCCACGCAGTCGTTGTGCTCGCCTGCGGAGAACGAACCAGCGCAGAAGGTCAGACCGTTGTGCTTGTTGGGCACGGCATCGAGCATCCACTGGATATCCTCCGCTGTTCCGATGATGCGGGGCAGGCCGAATACAGGATAAGGAGGGTCGTCGGGATGCACACACATATTGATGTCGTACTCGTCGCAGACGGGCATGATGGCCTCCAACCAGTACTTCATGTTCTCTTGCAGTTTCTGCTTGTCAATGCCCTCGTAGAGTTTCAGAAGGTCGCGGAACTTCTGGACAGGAGCGGCGTCGCCCTCGCTGAAGTTACCAGACACGAAACCCTGTGTCTTGATGATGATATTTTCCACCAAGGCATGATCCTTTTCTGGAGTAGAGGTCTTCTTGATTTCGTCAGCCTCAGCCACGAGGTCTCTGCCCCACTGGTGTGCCTTAGAGAACGCAGCCCAATCTTCGCGGGCACCATTGCGCTGCAGGATGTAGATGTCGAAATAGGCAAACTCGCCCCAGTTCATGTAGAGGTTGCTTGCGCCGTTGGGGTTCTCGTGAGAGAGGTCGGTGCGCGCCCAGTCGAGCACGGGCATGAAATTGTAGCAGATGCACTTGATGCCTTCCTCACCGAGGTTGCGGAGACTCTCTTTATAGACTTCTATCTGATGATCGCGGTCGGGACCGCCATACTTCAAGGTCTCTACCACAGGTAGTGACTCTACCACGCTCCACTTCATGCCGTAGGACTCGATGTATGCCTTGAGGTCATGAATCTTCTCACGCGTCCACACTTCGCCGAGCGGCACATCGTGCAGTGCGGTCACGATACCCTCGACACCTATCTGTTTCAGTTGGGCAAGGGTGATCTTATCCTTCTTGCCAAACCATCGCCATGTTCTTTCCATATTTCTTTTATCTTGCTAAAACGTACTTGTGTAATGTCTTTCTCACGGCACCCTTGCCAGCGAAGAGTTCCTTCACCATTCCCTCGATCTGTGAGCCGAAGCCAGCCTCATAGAGGTCGAGACCGAACACATCCTTGCGGGAATAGAGTTGCTTGAGGCAGGTGTAGTCCTGGTCGGCCTTACCCACCTCCAAAGGAGCCACGATGGCCTGAAGTTCTGTGAGCAGGGGATCAGAAGACGGTTCGAAGGGTTTTAGGTCATCGTCCAAGGCCTTGAGGTAACGGGCATAGCCTGCCAATACCAATGGGATGAGCACGAGGTTCGACTTATCTAATCCGCGAGCGATGTACTTCTTGATGGTCTCTCCGAAGCGGATGGAGAGTTTCTGACTGGTGTCGGTGGCGATACGCTGCGGCGCGTCGGGCATGAACGGGTTGGGTAGACGTTTGTTGATGACGGTGCCGATAAACTCGTAGGGGTTCAGCACGCCTGGGTCGGTCACCACGGGCATGGCTTCGATGTAGCCAATCTTCTGGATGAAGGCACGGAGGTCTTCATCGGCCATCTCGGCGGAAATCAGGGTGTAGCCGAGCATACAGCCGTAGATGGACATGGCAGTGTGCAGGGGATTCAGGCAGGTGGTCACCTTCATCGTCTCCACCTCGTCCACGGTCTTGCGCGTGGTATAGAGCGCACCACCCAGCTCCAACGGTGGACGACCATTGGTATA
Source organism: Bacteroidaceae bacterium (assembly GCA_963588695.1). Taxonomy (GTDB): domain Bacteria; phylum Bacteroidota; class Bacteroidia; order Bacteroidales; family Bacteroidaceae; genus Prevotella. The sequence continues at coordinate 4,608 of CAVAIX010000177.1, forward strand.
GGTGTCTTCGCAAACGAGATACTGTACCTCCTCGGAGTTGACAAAGGGAGCAGTGTAGGTGTGTTTCTCGGTGATGATGGTCTGGGTGTCCTCGAAAC
>CAVAIX010000178.1:0-4680 GCA_963588695.1 Bacteroidaceae bacterium
ATACAATAGTGCAACAAGTGTCAGTTGACATAGGCTTTGGTGATGTGGTAACACCTTATCCCCTGTCTTTGGACTATCCGCTGTTGTTACCAGATGTCCCTGCCGTAGAATTGTATGCTTATTCTTTGGAAACTCTTATTGCAGAGAAGTTTCATACAATGGTTGACCGGGACGAAAGCAATAGCCGCATGAAGGATTTCTTCGATGTGTACCAATTGTTCACCAACCATGAAATTGACAGAGAACTTCTTGCAGAAGCCATTGTCAGCACATTCAAGAATAGAAACACTCCTTACCGAGAGAACCTTGCCCTTTTCACTGACAAGTTTGCAGCGGAGGCAACTCGCAATATTTGGTGGAAAGCATTCTTAAAGAAGATACGTTGGAAAGAGCAGATAGACTTCCCTGTTGTGATGAAGTGTATCAAAGAGAACCTACAAGAGTATTGGAATGAGGATACATTAGGATGATAGCAAAAAAGCAGAAAACTCTTTGTAAATGCTTTGAGTATGATGCACAACCCATTTATTTGTATCGGATGGAATATTGGCCGACACGTCAATATATATGGAAAAGCGGTCAGACATAATCCGACTTTTAATTATGGCAAATTCGCCATAATTAAAGGCAGCCCGAAAGGATATTGTCCCAAGAATCGACAATCCTTCGGAAAATCTCTCGGTTTATGCAAATATAACAGCAATTATTTGCCGTATTTGAAAAATTTAGGTTATCTTTGCAGCACGTAACAAAACAATTATGACTACTTTTGAGAAACATAGGTTAAACGAGATAGTATTGTATATCTTGAACAAAACCAAGGGTATGGATTACTACCATGTGTTTAAGATAATATACTTTGCCAACATGGCACATCTGGCAAAGTATGGTTTCCCTATGGTCGCAGACGAGTTCTATGCTTTGAAGGATGGGCCAGTTCCATCTGCTCTTTATAGCTGCATTAAGAATGATACCTTTTGTGACAAAGAACTGCAATCCATTCTGGATGACAGCATTCAAAAAGGAACGGACGATGCCTATTATATGCTTGAGGCAAAACGCAAGGCAGATAAAGATTATTTTTCAAAAGCGGACATAGAAGTCTTGGATGAATCCATTTCAGAAAATGCTGGCCTCTATTATGGCGATTTGCGTGCAAAGTCGCATGGAGAGGAATGGAAACGCGCCTTTTACTCCCAGCAGGGGCGTAAAGTCATGGGCGTTGTCGGCATGGCCAAAGACGGTATGGCATCTGAAGATATGATTGAGTACATCAAAGACAATCTGTTGGTAGAAGCATCTTTGGCATGACAAACATAGGAGACTTGCTGGGTGCTAAAGCCGACCAGCTGACACAAGACAACATTAATGTCGGCGACATTCATTTGCTAAGGCTTGACAAGAACAATGGTATCACCCCGAAGAATGGCAATAAAACACGAGACAAGTTCTTTATCGTACTTGGGTTCGACGAAGACGGGAATGTTATTGGCGGCGTGGTTGTAAATTCAAACATCAATTACAACCTGCCAACAGCTATCACGGATTATCAACTGCCAGTGACAGTGGAGCAGTTCCCGTTTTTGGAACACAGCTCTTTCATCAACTGCTCAAAAATAATTATAGCCAGAAGGTCTAAGTTCACAAAAGACACTTACCGGGGAACTATATATGATGACGAAATGATAGAAATCATAATAGACACCGTTAAAGAGAGTCCTACTGTCAATAAGAAACAATTAGAAGCGTTTGGAATTATGTAACTAAAAAAAGGGGGGCTGTGCCAAACACGTCCCCCCTATTCAAACAGTATTGTTCCCCAACTACAGGATGCTTTTGCCTATTTCAATCCACGTGAACGTTCAACAGCCTGGTCTTGCGAAACTTCCTGCTCATAGCGGTCTATTACACTGGTCTTCTGCTCATCATACTTCCGCAACACGGCATTGGATAGCGTATTCAGCGGCAGAACTCCCTTTTCGTAGGCATCAACTGCCTCGCTGTTGATGCTGATAACCATCGGGATATTATCCATTTTAGCAACAAGGGTATTGCCCTTTAACACGGGCTGCGTGATACGAGGGTCTAACGGCTCGTCGGGATACTTTCGGTATTGCCGGACAGTAGACTTTTCTGCGTCACGGTTCTCTATGGCTTCATGGCCGGCCTTATTCAACAGGTTGGCACCGCCGAAGCCAATCAACAACAACTTCAATAGTGGATTCTTAACGAACATACCGAAAATAATGGCTCCTATGGGCAGCAGGTTGTCGCCAAGCTTCAAATTACGACTCTTGCCTGTGAACATTCCTATAATGATGTCGGGCAACATGGCAAGAACATAACCAAGATTGCGGCCTACCGTACCGAATCCGCCAAGGCCAAACTGCTTGAGTATACTCTCCCAACCTGCAACATCCTGAGACTGCTTCTGCTTAGATTGCTGTTCCTCACCAGCAGCACCGCCTTCTGTGGATGATGGTTGATCAGCATACGAAGTCTGGCGAACATCTGTTTGGGTCTCGGCTGCAGCATCGAAGGCCGTCGCCATGTAATTTTTGGATTGGGCAACATTGGCTTCCAAGGCACGGGAGTAGTCATAGCCCTGTTGGGCCAGTTGCGCCACGGTAAACGTTTTGTTACCTACCTTCAAATGCTTAATGCCCTTGGTCTTGGCTTCAATAGCCATCGCTGTATAACTGGTGGCCATGGTAAACAACTCCTTTTTACTCTTGGAGGACATCCATGACGGAAAGGAGGACTTGTCACTGGCCTTCAGACCGACAGACTTCAGTGCACCTACAATTCCTTTGGAAACATCCTCTCCAGTTGGGAAAGTCTTCTGAAGGGCTGTGCGGAGCGAATTGGCTATCTCTTTGCTGCTTTTTTCATTGAACGAAGGCTGGTATACCTTGTAATTAAGGTAATCGTTCAATGCCGAAACCCTACTTGATGATTGGGGGTCGATTTTCTTACTGGCAGTACGGATTCGAGAAACCGCAGTTTCACTTCCCCATAGGTTTTTACCAAACTCTATATCTGGGTCGGGGTCGGAAACCCATTGATGCAAAGCATTGAAAGCAGGACGAAGTGCAGCATCACCAGCAAGCCAAGCGGCTGCTTTCTTGGCGGAGTTCAAACCACCAGTGGAGGCGGCATCCAACACAAAGGATGTCGCATAGGCCGCCCCTTTCTCTATGGCGGAAGCACCATAAAACTCTGCGGAAAGGTCGCGAATCTTCTCGTCCATAGCGGACGATGGCTTCTGGTTGTCGTAAAGGATACCTGGAATACTGTCGAGGAAACCCTCACGCATAATATATATAAAAGACTTCTTTGGCACTTTCTGTCTGGCCAACTGCTCCATGAAAAGGGTGTTGTAGCGATTCTTGAAATAATGGGTGGCGAGGTCGCCGTCGGGTACATTTTTGGACAACTCTGCGTACCGCTTCTCGCCTATCTCACCCTTGATGGTGGCTTTGAGGCAGGAAACCATGAGAGCCATGTCGTTTTGTACTTTCGGGTCACTGAAAAACTTTTTAGTACAGGATTTGCTCAAATCCTCCGCTGTCTTGCGATTCCACACACCTGAGGTACTGGCGTGCCGGGTGGTCGTGAAAGGGCTGAGAGCATCTCCATACCAGCCGTCACTACTGTCGCGTTGCTGCGTCTCACGTTCCGCATTGCGACGGACACGAGCCACTTCATCGCGGACTATCGGAGCAAAACGTTTATTGAAATACTGCTCAAAACAGTACTCAATCTCCGCAAACTGTTGCTTGTTCTTTATTGCTTCCATAATAATGTTGCATCAATGGTGTTACATATTATCAATACCCCAACAACTGACGACGCGTCTGCTCGATGGCCTTGTTGTAGGCTGCCATCTGGGTGGGAAAGAAACGGGAGAGCCATTGGTCTTTCGTTATCTGGTCTTTGATGAAGGCAATGGCAAGGCTGCGATTAATCTCGACGGCAGGCTCGCCCTTCTCGCGGCCACAGAACCAGGCTTTCGTCCAACAACGGTTGCCTTCACTGTCGAAATAAATGGAGGCCGTGCGGCTGACATCATAACTCTCCACGCTAATCTGAAGGTCTGCCAAAGGGTCTACGACGAGACCGTCTGCGGCGGCCTGCTCAGAAAGTTTTTTTTTTTGCTCGGCATCCCACGAGGACAGATAGGTGTTGTGACGCAAGGCCATATAGTTCAAGAAATCACCAATGAGGACATTCTGTACCTTGCTGGCAAGGGGAGCACCGCGGCTACTTAAACCTAACGGATTGGAAATACCCGGAATGGTCTCAAAGAAGTAATTCCGGTCTGCAGACTGGGCAAAGATGTTGCGCAAGGACTGCTCCGTACGACGGGGAGGCTGGTACGAACCTGTACGAATTTCATTCATATACATCGGTATCCAGCGGAGCATCATCTGTAACAGCTCTTCCTGGTCTGCATCATAGTCGGTCTTGACATCCATAGCTAAATGGTCTATCTTGTACTGACCCTTGATGCCAAGGGACTCTAACTGAAGGATGTTGCCGTATATCATACCGAGAAACTCCATCGGATTAAGAGGCTCACCGCAAAAGGATACACCCAAATGCAGGAAATCGCCACTGTGGGCAATCTGCTGACCAGCAGTGACGGCTGTACCATAAGGTACATAAGCCTCCGTGATA
>CAVAIX010000179.1:0-4604 GCA_963588695.1 Bacteroidaceae bacterium
GCGGTAATGGTCAGTTCAACCCAGGTAATAACGTTGAGGATGCCGGGCTGCATGACGTAAAGGCCATAGAAGCAGCCGCCCAACACACCGATGGCCAACAATGCGGCAATGACGCCCACCCCCATAGCTTGGCAGAGGAATGGTCGGCGGATAAAGCCCCACGAGGCACCCACCAGTTTCATGGTGTGGATGAGGAAACGGCGCGCATAGACACTCAAGCGCACCGTGTTGCTGATCAGCGAGAACGACACGCAGGTGAGTAGCACGGCCAAAACTAACAGGATGCCACTGATGCGGCTCAGGTTATAGTTGACCTGGTCCACCAGGTCTTCCATATAGGCCACGTCACTGACACGCGCGTCCTTACGCAGCTCTTTGGAGATGACACGCAGGGAGTCGCGGTTGGCATAGTCGGCATTGAGCCATATCTCAAGCGTGGCAGGAAACGGATTGAAACCTAAAAACTCCGAGGGGTCGCTGCCCAACTCCTTCACCTGCTCTTGCTGTGCCTGCTCCTTGCTGATATAGTCGATATGGTGCGACCACGGCTTGTGATAGAGGTCGCGGCAGAGCAGATGACCTTGGTTCACCGTGACATAGTCTTTCAGCATGACACTCACAGTCAAGTTCTCCTTCATGTGCGTGGACAGGTTGCGCGCCAACAGCACGGAGAATACCACCATTCCGAGCAGGACAAGCACCATGGCCGTGCTGATACACATCGTCACGCCCTGTATGCCCCGACGGCCTCCTGAAGTCTTTCTTTTCTTTGCCTTTTTTCCCATAAGCCGTTAATACGCCAAATTCGGCGCAAAATTACAACAATTCAGTCAGAATGCAAAACAAATTACGTTTTATTTACTAATTTTGCAGTCGACAACAAAACATCAAGATTTATGAGTACCGTCATCTACCCCTCTCCCGTCTTCGGCCCCGTCCATAGCCGACGGTTGGGCATTTCACTGGGCATCAACCTGCTACCGGCCGACGGAAAGGTCTGTTCCTTCGACTGCATCTACTGCGAGTGTGGCTTCAACGAAGACCATCGCCCCTCACTGCCCCTACCCACCCAGGAACAGGTGGCAAAGAAACTGGAGGAGACACTACGTCGCATGAAAGACGAAGGCCAGCTGCCCGACGTACTGACCTTTGCGGGCAATGGTGAACCGACCTGTCACCCCCATTTCCCCGAGATTATAGACGACACGATCGTGCTGCGCGACAAATATTGTCCAAAAGCTAAAATCTGCGTGCTGAGCAACTCAACGATGATACACCGCCAGAGCGTTCACGACGCACTGATGAAGGTGGACGACAACATCCTCAAGCTTGACACCGTGGACAGCGGCTACATCCGCCGCGTAGATCATCCTGCAGGCACCTACGATGTCCAGCAGATTATCGAGCGCATGAAAGCCTTCCACGGTCACATCATCATCCAGACGATGTTCATGCAGGGCAGGTGTGACGGTGACAGTGTGGACAATACCAGTGATGAGTATGTCGCACCGTGGTTGGAGGCCGTGAAGGCCATCGGCCCACAACAGGTGATGGTCTACACCATCGACCGCGAGACACCGGCACAAGGACTGCTGAAGGCCACGCACCAGCAACTTGACAGCATCCGCGACAGGGTCATAGACGCAGGAATCCCCTGCACAGCCAGTTATTAGGCGGCAGGGGATTGCCTGGTAGTCTTACTGTTTCTACAGTTTGGAGATAATGCCTTGTTCGGTGGCCTCGATGAACGAGATGATGTTCTGTATCTCTGGACCATCGGGCACTTGGTCGCGGATCTGCTTCACGGCATCGAACACCGAGGTCTGACCATGGAACACCAAACGATAGGCGTTAGCCACGTGCTTGCGCACACGGGCGTCGAGACCTGCGGACTCCATGATGACATTGTTCGGACCACTGTATTTCACGGGCTTGCCACTGGCGATGATGTAGGGAGGAATATCCTTCGAGAACGTCGTGCCAGCCTGTATCATGACCATGTCGCCCACACGGGTCTTGGCATTCTCCACCACCGACGTGCTGTATATCACACCGTTACCAATCACACAGTCACCAGCTATCTTGGTGCCGTAGCCGAACACGCAACCGTTGCCCACCACGGTGTCGTGGGAGATGTGGGCACCTTCCATCAGGAAGTTCTTGTTGCCCAACACGGTCTTTCCTCCAGCATACGTGCCGCGGTTGATGACCACATTCTCGCGGATGATATTGTTATCACCAATCACCACGAAGCTCTCCGCACCGCTGAAATTGAAATCCTGTGGCAGGGCGGAGATCACCGCACCCTGAAATATCTTGTTGCCACTACCCATACGTGTGCCGTTGAGGATGCTGACAAAGGGATAGAGGATGCAGTTGTCGCCAATCTCCACGTCGTCCTCGATATAGACGAAGGGATAGATGGTGCAGTTGTCGCCGATTTTTGCCTTGGGCGAGATGTCGGCCTTGGGACTTATAGTACTTGCCATAATTATTAATTCTTAATTGTCAATTATTAATTACTTAGCTCCTCCTCCCAGTGCATAGTAGAGGTTTACCACGGCTTGCATCTTGTAGAAGTCGTCCGACACCTTGTTGAGTTGGGCGTTGAGCAAATTGGTCTGGGCGGTGATGACCTCGAGGTAGGTGCTGCCAGCACTGGCCATCAAGGCCTTCGTGTCTTCCACGTTCTGCTTCAGCACGTCCACGCGCTTGCCCTCTATCACGCTTTTCTCTGCCGAGGCGTTGTAGAGCACGAGGGCATTGCTCACCTCACTGCCAGCCGAAAGGATGCTATTCTGCCAGGTGTTGTAAGCCTGCTCATACTGTGCCTTGGCCACCTTCAGTCCAGCCACAAGTTTGCCGTTCTGGAAGATGGGCTGCACCAGAGAGCCGACTGCCGACAGCAACCACTTGCCGGGGTTGACGATGCCTACACCGCTACTGTTGGTGAAGGCTCCGCTGCCAGAGATGGTGATGTTGGGGTAGAAGCGGCTACGCGCTGTCTCCACGCCATAGAAGCACTGTGCCAGTGACATCTCTGCCGAGTGCACGTCGGCACGGTTGCTAAGCAGTTGGACACCTACCCCCGTGGAAAAACTCGTGGGCAGGCTCTGCTGCTCCAGTGGGTTGCGACTGATGGTCTGTGCCTGCTGGCCGATGAGAAGACTCAGCGAGTTTTCCGTCTCGCGAATCTGACGCTGCATATCTATGCGCTGTGTCTGCACAGAATAGTAGCTGGCTTCTGCAGCCTGTACCGAGGTGGAACGGATGCCGCGCACCGCTTCCTTGCGCAGTTTCATGATGTCCCAGGTCTCCTTAGTCAGCTGCTCCATCTCGGTGATAATCTCCATCTGCTTGTCAAGCATACAGAGCGTATAGTACAGGTTGGCAATGTTGGCAATGAGGTTGGTCTGCACAGCCACCTGATAATCTTTCGTCTGCAACAGTGCAGCCTGGGCGGCGCGCTTCTGCGAGAGCAGGTTGCCGAAGAGGTCGATACTCCAGCTGGCACTGACAGGCAGGCTATAGATCTTACTGGGTTTCGCACCGTCCCACGAAGAGAGCGTTCCCTGCGGTGTAAGGCTGAACGAAGGCAGGAAGGCCAGTTTCGAAGAGGTCAGCTGTGCCTCAGCCATCTTCACGTTCAGCGCAGCGTTGAGCAGGTTAGGATTATGAGCCAGTCCCTGCTCTATCAAGCCCTGCAATTGAGGATCGGTGAAGACACTGCGCCAGGGAATGTTGGCAAACGAGGCGGTGTCGCTCGCGGCCAAGGTGTCAGAGACAGAGGCCGAGTCGCGCACCAGACCAGTGGCAGTGACATCTGGCCGGTGGTATTTCCCGTAGAGTGTCTTACAGCCACTCAGCGAGAGGGCTGCCAGACACAATATAATATATGTGATGTTCTTTTTCATTGTTATCTTTCGGTTATGGTTCTACACTTCCGTGATTACAAGTTCTATTTCTTCGAATTCTTGCGGGCAGCGGCCTCGGCATACTGCGCTAACTCGACGGCAGCCTCCTCGTTTTCTTCATCCTCGAAACGGAGCGGAGTAACCTTCTCCTGCAACCACTGGAACAGGGTGAACAGGGCAGGCACGATGAAGATCTGAACCAGCGTACCTATCAGCATACCACCGACGGCAGCAGCACCCAGTGTCTGGTTACCATTCTTGCCCACGCCAGAGGCAAACATCAGCGGCAACAGACCGATGACCATGGCTAACGAGGTCATCAGAATAGGACGCAGGCGGGCTCCAGCTCCTAGGATGGCCGAGTACTTGATGGCCATACCCGTGCGGCGGCGCTCCAAGGCAAACTGCACAATCAGAATGGCGTTCTTCGCCAACAGACCGATTAGCATGATGAGCGAAATCTGCATATAGATATCGTTGGAGTGGCCGAAGAGGTTAGTGAAGATAAAGGCTCCAGCCAGACCGAACGGCACGGACAGTACCACGGACAGGGGCAGGATGTAGCTCTCGTACTGGGCACTCAGAATCAGATAGACGAACACGATACAGAGGGCAAAGATCAAACCAGTAGAGTTGCTGGACTCGGCCTCGGAACGGGTCAGTCCGGAGTACTCATAGCTGTAACCCTCG
>CAVAIX010000180.1:0-4584 GCA_963588695.1 Bacteroidaceae bacterium
CAGTTTGGTGCAGTATAAGGCCATGAGACCCGAGCTGCTGCAACAACTGCGCCAATACACCCATCACGGTGGGGCGCTACTGGTCAGCGGTGCGTTTGTCGGCACGGACATGAAAAGTGGACGCGAGAAGAAGATATTGGCGGAACTCCTCAAATGCCAAACCGCACAGCCGTACAGGGCTGAGAACGACACGGTGACAGGACTGGGCACTGCCTTCTGCTTCTACCACCAGCTCAGCGAGGAACACTATGCGGCAGTCTCTGCCGATGTGATAAGTCCCGTAGGAAAGGCGTTCTCTGCCATGTGCTATGCAGACGGACAGTCGGCGGCTGTAGCCTACGACGGTGATGACTATCAGTCGCTGACCATCGGCTTTCCCTTTGAATGTATCAAGAGCGAGGAGAAACGCAATGACCTCATGCGCGGCTTCCTCCAGTTTCTCATTAAAAAACCCTAAAAACAATAATAGACCATGTACAAAATCCAAAGCAACCCTTCAGGCACCCGCAGCATAGACATCAGTGGGCAGCATCTCGAAACGATTGAGAAGTACCAGCTCTTCCGCGACCTCATCGACTCCAATGGTTACATCGACGAGCCAGTACTCGACAAACTCAAACTGAACATCCGTGCACTGCTGGAATCAGAAGCATCGACGGACAAGGCGCTCCTTGACCTCTGCTTCGATGTCATCTATCACCCCAACATGAAAGCATTCGGACTGCAACAGCTCATCCTGTTGTTCATCAACTGGAAAAACCAAAAAAGCGACGCAATTGGGGCGGAAACTGACATCATGCAGGGCACTCCCCTAAACTGACACATACCTTGACGAACGGAAAATATTTACTGACAGACTTTCTTCCCACAACGAAGAAGGAGGTGACACTGCGCGGCTGGACAGAACTCGACGTGATTCTGTTCAGCGGTGACGCTTATGTAGACCACCCGTCGTTCGGTGCTGCCGTCATTGGACGGACGCTTGAGGCGGCAGGATATAAAGTGGCCATCGTGCCACAACCCGACTGGCACGGCGATTTTCGCGATTTCAAGAAACTGGGACGGCCGCGACTGTTCTTCGGCATCTCGCCAGGGTGCATGGACTCGATGGTTAACAAATATACGGCCAACAAACGACTGCGCTCCGAGGATGCCTACTCGCCCGACGGACGACACGACGTGCGACCGGAATATCCGACCATTGTCTACAGCCAGATTCTCCGCCAACTCTTCCCCGACGTTCCCATCGTGTTGGGAGGCATCGAGGCTTCCCTGCGGCGCTTGACGCACTACGACTACTGGCAGGATCGGCTACGCCCCTGTCTGCTCTGCGACGCACCAGCAGACCTTATCTCTTACGGGATGGGGGAAAAGACCATTCTTGACATCGCCCGGGGACTGGATGAAGGGAAAACCGTTGCGGAACTCCACGACTTACCACAGATTGTCTACCTTACTCGCCGCAACGATTTCGCGAATCAAATCAACGAGCAGGACATCGTGCTCCACAGCCATGAGGAGTGTCTGCGAGACAAACGGAAGCAGGCCGAGAACTTCCGACACATCGAGGAGCAGTCTAACATGATGCACGCCAAGCGACTGGTTCAAGCGGTCGGCAATCGCTACGCTGTGGTGAACCCACCCTATCCCCCGATGACCTCCGAGGAACTGGATGCCTCGTTCGACCTGCCCTATACGCGGCAGCCACACCCGAAATACAACGGCAAGCGCATTCCAGCCTACGAGATGATTAAATTCTCTGTCAATATCCACCGAGGATGTTTCGGCGGCTGTGCCTTCTGCACCATCTCCGCCCATCAGGGGAAGTTCATTGCGTGCCGCTCCAAACAGAGCATCCTCAACGAGGTCAGAGCAATCACGAAAATGCCAGATTTCAAGGGCTATCTTTCCGACCTTGGTGGCCCTTCCGCCAATATGTACGGTATGCACGGACGCAATCTCAACGCCTGCGCGAAATGCAAGCGTCCCAGTTGCATCCATCCGCAGGTCTGCCCCAATCTAACGGTTGACCATACGGCACTGCTCGACATCTACCGCTCCGTCGATGCTCTTCCTGGCATCAAGAAGAGTTTTATCGGCAGTGGTGTGCGCTACGACCTCATCCTGCACCGCAACAACGACGAGCGCTGCGACCGGGCGGCCTTGGAGTATGCGCGCGAACTCATCACTCGCCACGTCAGCGGACGCTTGAAGGTGGCACCAGAACATACCAGCGACAGCGTACTGCAACTGATGCGAAAACCACCGTTCAAACAGTTCAATGACTTCAAACGCCTCTTCGACCGCATCAACAGGGAAGCACATCTCAACCAGCAACTCATCCCCTACTTTATCTCCAGCCACCCGGGCTGTACGGAGGCCGATATGGCCGAACTGGCCATCCTGACCAAGCGCCTCGACTTCCGCTTGGAACAGGTGCAGGACTTCACCCCTACCCCTATGACGGTTTCCACCGAGACATGGTACACGGGCTATGACCCCTATACGCTCAAACCAGTATATAGTGCACACAGCCAAAGGGAGAAACTGGCTCAGCGACAGTATTTCTTTTGGTACAAGCCCGAGGAGCGCAAAAACATTATCCAGAGTCTGCGCCACATCGGTCGGCCAGATCTCATTCGAGAACTCTGTCCTTATGGCAGATAGTCTCAGAGGGTTGTGGCCTTGTTCTGCAAGTAATAGTCGAGGATGGTCATGGCTGCCATAGCCTCTACAATGGGCACGGCACGCGGCAACACGCACGGGTCGTGGCGTCCACGTACCGACAGCGTGGTGGGGTTTCCGTCTGCATCCACGGTCTGCTGTTCGCGCAGGATGGTGGCAACGGGTTTGAAGGCCACTCGGAAATAGATGTCTTCTCCGTTGCTGATGCCACCTTGAATGCCTCCGCTGTGGTTGGTTTGTGTCGTGACGCGACCTTCGCTACTGACGAAGAGGTCGTTCTGCTGCGAACCGCGCGAGTCCACACAGCCAAAGCCCTCACCATATTCAAATCCCTTGGCGGCGTTGATACCTAACATAGCTGCGCCAAGGGCGGCGTGGAGTTTGCCGAATTCGGGTTCGCCCAGTCCTGCTGGACACCCCTTTACTACACAGGAGATGATGCCGCCCACCGTGTCGCCGTCCTCCTTTACCGATGCGATCAGACGCTCCATCTCTACTGCTTTCTCACTGTCTGGACAGCGCACAGCATTACCCTCGCGCAGGCTGAGGTCATAGTGGGTATAGTCGTGTTCCAAACGGATGTCGCCCACCTGCGAGGTGTAGGCCTCCACGCGGATGCCTAACTGCTGCAAGGCCAACTTAGCCAACGCGCCACCTACCACACGGGCTATGGTGATGCGTGCCGACGAGCGGCCACCGCCCCGATAGTCCCTTACTCCATATTTCTGCTGGTAGGTATAGTCGGCGTGCGACGGGCGGAAAGCATCACGCAGGTTGTCGTAGTCTGACGAATGCTGGTTGGTGTTGCGCACCATAAAGGCGATGGGGCAACCCGTGGAGCGTTGCTCGAAAATGCCGCTGAGCAGTTCTATCTGGTCGGGCTCTTGGCGAGCCGTGGTGATCTTGCTCTGTCCCGGTCGCCTGCGGTTCAGTTCCTGCTGTATGAAAGCCGTGTCTATCAGAATGCCTGCTGGCATTCCGTCCACCACTCCGCCAACAGCCTCTCCGTGGCTCTCGCCAAACGTGGTCAGCGTGAAAAGATGTCCAAACGTGTTTCTCACCTTGTAAATCGTTTAAGGGTCAGTCCTCATGGCAGTGTCCACCGCAGCTGCACTCATCGTCGCCACCACAATGTCCTCCATCACAGTGTCCGCCACCACAGTGTCCGCCGCAGCTGCACTCGCCACCGCTCAGATGGGCAATCAACCGCTTCACTTCCTCCTCCGTGGCGTCCCTGTTTTCCAGCATCTCGCCTTCGAAATGGAGGGTTTTCCCGGCAAGGGGATGGTTCAAATCGAGTTTCACCTTCTCGTCGCTGATCTCCACTACGCGCCCGAAGAAGCGCTGTCCTTCTGCGTTCTGCAAGGGCACAACGGCATCTATAAAGACGTGTTCAACGTCAAACTTACCGTCGATGCAGAACACCGCACGGTCTACCGTTGCCACCTGTTGCGCATCATAATCGCCGTAAGCCTCCTCCTTAGACAGCGAGAAGTCAAACTTCTCACCTTTCTCTATGGCTGTCACCTTCTGTTCAAAGGCATCAAGGGCAAACCCGAATCCGCTGATAAAGTGGAAGGGCTTGTCGGCTGTCGTTGCTTCCACCAGTTCCTTTCCCTTGTCGCCGTCCACATAGAGTTTGTACGAAAGGGTAATACATTTGTTCGTAGAGCTGTTCATATCTTAATATTAACTGTTTCCGCTTACAAAGGTACGATTAAGTGAGAGAAATACAAAAAGAAAAAGCATTTTTCTTTTTTATTTCCGAACGAAAGTACCTTCGAGGCGAAGCCTCAGAGGTAGTGCAAACCGAGAGAAAAACCAAACGCTCTGCCCAGAAAAAAATATTTTTCTAGGCAGAGCGTTGAAAATAGCTGGTTGGAAAAATTACGGCTTTTC
>CAVAIX010000181.1:0-4513 GCA_963588695.1 Bacteroidaceae bacterium
GACTATGGCCGTGATTTTCCCCTCTGGGATATGGATACTCACATTATCAATGGTCTTTGACAGGGCATGGGGGTCATACTTGAAATCAACATTGCTCAGCTCCATATTATGCGTTTCGCCATCAAAACTTGTTCTATTTCGATCGAAATTCTCCTCGTTGTCTTTCTTGTGGATTTCATTGATGCGTTCAAGGCTTATTTTTACGTCCTGTATGGAATAGATGAAGTGCATCAGTTGTTCTATGGGGCTGTTCAACTGACCAATAATATACTGGACCGCCAGCATCATGCCCAGCGTAAGACTTCCATTGATGACTGCTGTAGCCGAAACGACGGTTATGATAATGTTCTTCAGCTCATTGATAAAGATGCTTCCCGCCTCCTGTGTCTGCTGTAACTTTAGACTCTTCATCTGAATGTGGAACAAGTCTGCCTGCACATCTTCCCATTCCCAGCGTCGGCGTTGTTCGCAATCCTGCAGTTTGATTTCTTGCATCGAGGTTAGAAACTGGTAGGTCTTGTTGTTGTTTGCTGCCTGCTGCTCAAACAACTCATAGTCAATCACCTTACGACGACGCAGGAACAACGCCATCCAGCCGCCATACAGAATGCTTCCGATTAGGAAGATAAAGAAGATAAACCTGTTATAGACCAACAATACCCCACTGAACACTGCGAAGCTAATCAGTGAGAATGTCATATTCAATGTCTGCTGTGTCAGAAATGTGTTAACCCGGGTGTGGTCGCCGATGCGCTGCATCAAGTCACCCATCAGTTTTGTGTCAAAAAACGACATGGGTAGCTGTAGCAGTTTGGTGAAGAAGTCGCTTACCAGTGAGATGTTGATGCGCATGGAGATATGCAGCAGGAGCCATCTGCGGATGAAGTCTACCGATGTCCTGCTGAGCGTGATGACTAGCTGTCCCATCAGAATGAGCCAGACAAAGCCAATGTCCTTGTTCTTGATGCCGATGTCGACAATATTCTGGGTGAGGAACGGCAGTGCGAGCTGCAGGAGACATCCTGTGAGCAGCCCGAGTATAATCTGAAAGAAGTACTTGCGGTGTTGCTTGATGTAGCCAAACAGAAACCGAAAGGGCTTGTCTGTCTGTGTTTCATGCTCGTCAGTGTTCTCATAGAAAGGCTGAGTAGGTTCAAGAAACATGGCGATTCCCTTTCCATCTTCTCCTTGCCCTGCTTCCGTCCAATGCTGTGTAAACTCGTCTCGGGTATAAGTTATAAGTCCCTTCCCAGGGTCCGCCACGAAAAACTGCCGTCCTTTCTTCACCTTATACAGCACGACAAAGTGATTCTGATTCCAGTGTAGGATACATGGAAACGTTGCAGAGGACAGTTCGTCAAGAGTTAAACGTCCGCTAATAGTATAGAATCCAAGTTTGATAGCCGCATCTCTTATACCAAGAAGGGAAATGCCTTCAGTGGTTGCAAAACAAATCTTCGAGAGATGGCCTTGACTACATTTCCGTCCATAATAAGCACATATCATCTGAAGACAGGTGATGCCACACATCATGGTATCTGATTGTCTGAAGAAAGGAAACCTGTTCATTACAAACGTCTTTTTTCATCGTTACCTGCACCTGCTCCTTTGTATTTGCTTCGGGTGGTGTTGAACTTGTAGCGGAGGGTGACCACGAAACGGCGACGGTCGTAGTAATTACCCTGATAGAACTGCACTTGGTGGTTGTGGCAGAGATTATCGTCGTGGTTGCGGTCTAACAGATCTTCGCCAGCGAGTTTCAGACTGAGGCGACCGTCAAGGAAGGTCTTGACAAGGCTTATATTGAGTACTGCTTGGCGGTAGGTTTGTGATACGTTTTGATAGTCGCCCTTACCTTGATAGCTGAAACTCAATTCACCAGTCAGCGAGGGACAGAAGGCAAACATATTGTTGGATTGAAGGATAATAATAGGCTTGTCCAAATGTATGTTGCCTTGCACGGCTTCCAACGTAAGCCACTGCTTCCTAACTCCAAACGAAACTTGTGGGTGCCAGATGCCGAATGTGGGGGCAATGGAAACGAAAGGAGTGAATGACTTCAGGCTGGGGATGTTCTTGTAGGTGACCATAGTCACGGTGGATTGATCCATCTGTTCCATCCAGTGGATAATGGCATCGCGCTCATCGCTGTAGCTCAGAGAGAACTGGAGAAATTTCCATACACCTTGAAGCGCAATGGTATGCATGGTGGAGTTTTCTAGCAGAGGATTACCGCGCTGTAGGGTGTAGCGGTTGCCATAGAACACGTCGTTGCTCAGCTGGCGATAGGTGGGACGCGTGGTTTTTGCCGAATAAGAAAGTTGCGCCATCACCTTGCCCAAGCGTGTGCCGAGAGATGCCGATGGATATATGTTGCCATAGCTACGGCTCTGTCCTGCTGCGAGCAGTCCGTTCTCGTAGTAGTCAAAATTTATGTGCTCATAGCGCAGTCCTGCCCGGATTTGACCTAAACGGGGAATCATCCGTGTGTATTCTGCATAAGGACAGATGCTTTGCTCTTTCAGTTGGCTGTGGGTGGACTGGACATAGCTCTGCGGCGTCACATAATCATCGTGACGATCGGTGTTGATGTATTCCGTGCCAAAGTCGAGCGAACCACCAAGTAGCGGATAGGTGAGAGTCAGCTTTGAAGCAAGCATTTGGTTTTTGACTTTATTCTCTGCCGTGATGGTGCGGTCATCCTCTATCTGGCACGTTTCTGCAATGGCACTATGTTCGTTGTAGCCATTATGCAGATAGTCTATGTTCCAGTCAATATCCAGTTTGCCGACTTTGCCCATGTAATAAGCATTCAGTTTGTGACCAGTGTCTGACTTTTTTCGCTCCCGTGTCTGGTTTTCCCATTGGTCGTAGAAATTGCCGTCGACGGTTACGTTACTCATCAATGATAATGTTTCGTCTTCGTTGGCTGGTAGTGTGATTTCGTATTTCGCGCCCAACACCTGATTGTCGGCCAGCTCATAGTTGAATCCCCCTTCCAAACTATAATCGCGACTACTGATGTCAGATTGCAACTTATTCTGCTGCTGCCAAAGCTTATCAATTTGTACGTTTTGTGTTATCTCCGATTGCTGCAAGTTCTTCCCCTTGTTTGCCCAAAGCGAGCCAAAGAGATCAAGTCCGCTGTGACGATAGTTTACGTCAACCGATGCGGTTTCTTGAGCCTTACGTCCCTGTCGCCAGCGTCCCCACGTGTCTATACTGAAACCATCACCTGTCTTGCGAATGGTGCGGATTTTCAACACAGCCCCCACCGTCGCATCATATTTTGCACCAGGATTGGTAATGAGTTCTACGCTTTTGATATCGGTGGATTTCAGTTGCTCCAACTCTTTCTTGTTGCGCATCAGTCGCCCGTTGATGTAAATGATGGGGACACCTTTGCCAAACACTTCGTATGTACCATCCTTGACAATGATGCCGGGTACATGCTTCAAAACATCATCCGCAGTGCCGAGTTGACTGAGAACAGTACCCTCTATGCTGGTCTGCAATCCCTCGGAAGTCAGTTGGTAGACGGGGCGGTGACCCTTCACCGTCACCTCTCCCAGCATCTGAGTGTCGGGCTGCATCTGTATGTTACCGACGCTATCCTGCTTCGCGTCAATATATCTTGTCCTGTATCCCACGCTCGACACTTTTAGCAAACCACCGTTGCAGTCGGCACTGAGGGTGAATGTTCCGTCGTTCTTCGTCACGGCACCCGACACGAATGTAGAGTCGCTGCGGTCAAGCAGCAACACATTGGCAAACGCGATAGGACTATTCTGCACATCTGTTACAACACCGTGTATTGTGCAGGCAAACAGGTAAATAGGTACAAAAGAAATAAATATAGCTATAATTTTACGCATAAGAAATGCTTGTTTGTGATTACTGATGAAAACCTTTAGCCATTGCAATATGCGGCATGATCATAAAACCCTAAACCATTGTATACAGGCTTCATACGGCAGTTCTTGATGCCGCAAATATGTCTTTTTAGACAGGTGCTGCATCCTTTGATTTGCGATAAAGTCGTATTACCCCTAAAGGGCATCCATTTTTCCGATTGCCATATATCCAAGAGTGATTCAGTGGAGAGGTTTCCCATCACATAGTTTTTGTTTCCTTGACCATAGATACAAGGATACACGTCCAAAAATTCATCCATACACAGTAAAGTATTACCTGCCGCACAGATTAATGGACTGTCGCCCGTGAAGTGTTCATGTCCGCTTGCCTTTATGGGTAGTGAGTCATCAGACAACAAAATTTTGTTTTTTCCATATTTTGATGCCAGATTATTCACCCTTTCTTTGAGTAGTGTATATTCCTCGTCGGGGATAAACATTTCTATATTATTGTTGGCTCTCCCTATGGGTCTGAGGCGATTAACAAAAATACAGCGTACTCCTATTTCGTTGAATCCAACCTGTGCCAGTTGTTCTAATTCGGATTCATTGACTCTGTTTGCCGTAAATGTAAGGGTCAAGTCTATGCCTAACTTACC
>CAVAIX010000182.1:0-4412 GCA_963588695.1 Bacteroidaceae bacterium
ACGACGAGTTCATGCCGCGCTTCATGGACATGATGGACTGGCTCGCCAGCGTCTACGTGAAGACACTGAACGTCATTCACTATATGCACGATAAGTATTTCTACGAGGCTGTCGAGATGGCACTCATCGATACGGACGTGCGCCGCACCTTCGCCACGGGCATTGCGGGCTTTAGCCATGTGGTTGACTCCATCAGTGCTATCAAATATGCGAAGGTCAACATCATCCGCGACGAGACGGGCTTTCCACTGGAGTTCAAGACCGAAGGCGACTTCCCGCGCTACGGCAACGACGACGAGCGCGCCGACGAGATTGCCGTATGGCTGCTTAAGACCTTCCTCGGCATGGTGAAGAAGTACCACACCTACCGCAATTCCGAACCGACGACCTCCATCCTGACCATCACGTCTAACGTGGTCTACGGCAAATACACCAGCAACACGCCAGACGGACGACCAGCTGGTGCGCCGCTCGCTCCTGGTGCCAACCCGTCGTATGGTGCAGAGCAAAACGGTCTGCTGGCTTCGCTCAACTCCGTGGCGAAACTGCCCTATGAGTACGCCCTTGACGGCATTTCCAATACGCAAACCATCAACCCCGGCGCACTGGGTCACAACGATGAGGAGCGCGCCAAGACGCTTGTCAGCGTCATGGACGGCTACTTCGACCAGGGCGCACACCACCTCAACGTCAACGTCTTCGGCATCGAGAAACTCAAGGATGCGATGGAGCACCCAGAGAAGGAGGAATACCAAAACTTCACCATCCGCGTCAGCGGCTACGCCGTAAAATTCATCGACCTCACGCGCGAACAGCAACTCGACGTCATTGCGCGCCGAGCACACGAGCGACTGTAGGCTGAAAGACAGACGGACAGATAACAAAGGACGGGAGCGGTGAAAGGTTTTGTCCACAGCACAGAGAGTTTCGGTTCGGTAGACGGCCCGGGCATCCGTTTCCTCATCTTCCTGCAAGGTTGCCCGATGCGCTGCCAGTACTGCCACAACCCCGACACGTGGAAAACAGGAACGGGAACGGCAATGACGGCTGACGAACTGCTCGACCGCGCCGAGCGTTTCCGTCCGTATTGGGGCGAGGAAGGCGGCATTACCGTGAGCGGCGGCGAAGCACTCCTGCAGCTCGATTTCCTGTTGGAACTGTTCACCAAGGCCAAGCAGCGCCACATCACCACTTGTCTCGACACGTCGGCGCAGCCTTTCCGTCGCACCTCACCATTCTTCGACAAATTCCAGCAACTGATGGCCGTCACAGACACGGTGTTGCTCGACATCAAGCACATCCGCGATGCTGAGCACCGCAGGCTGACGGGTCACACCAACGCCAACATCCTCGACTGCGCTCGCTACTTGAGCGAGCAACACGTACCCGTATGGATTCGCCACGTCCTTGTGCCCGGCCTTACGGACAAGGAGGATTGTCTGCAAGAGCTGGCCGCGTTCATCAGCACGCTCCGCAACATCCAGCGCGTTGACGTACTGCCGTACCACACGCTCGGCGTTTTCAAATACGAGGAATTAGGCATAGACTACCCGTTACGCAACGTTTCACCGCCCACTGCGGAGCGCATTGCGCGCGCCAACGAGATTCTATCGGGAGCCGTCAGACAAGACCCGTGACATCCTGTCCACCTGTTCCCGGACGACCTGCAGCGTAGTGCTGTCGGCGGCAAAGACAGAGTTGAGTCCCTGCGCCTCCTGTGCGGGGTCGTTGGTGTAAGGGTCACCTGGCCGCCACTGCTCATGGACGGGTTGGGCGAAGCCGCCCCAGCCCCAGAAGTTGCAGCCAGCAAATTTTCCACCGCGCTCCGCATTGTCTGCCACGAGCGAGAACACGTATCGATAGTAGCCGTCGCGCCCCTTCGTCGGTGTTCCTGGCGCGTATTTCATCTCGTCGCGCGGATAACCGAACTCCTCCATGACGAGGGGCTTGTCTAACCGTTCACAGATGGCGAGGTGGCGGTCGATATAGTCCTTGGTGTTTTGACAGGCGCGGTCAAGATTGTCGATGAGCGAGTCGCCCTTGGCCCAGCCCCAGTTGTACGGCCAGAGGTGGACATTGCAGTAGTCGACGTTCGGGTCGGCACAGGTGCGCTCATAGCAGTCGTAGTCGTTCTCGCAGCCCCACGCCCCTTCGCTGCCGAGACTGATAAGGTGGTTCTTGTCGATGGAACGGATGAGGGCGGAAGCCTCAGCCAACCATTTCTCAAAGGCCGGCAACTGCTCCTTGGCGAAGGCGCGCGGCTCGTTGGCAATCTGCCACGACATGATGGCCGGGTCGTCGGTGTATTTCTTCCCCGTGTAGCGGTTGGTGCGTCCGAGGATGAAGCGTACATAGTCATAGAAGAGCTGGTGCGCCTTGTCGTTGGAGGCGTATTGTGCCACGAAGTTCATGTAAGCCGGATAGCCGTCCTCGTTGGGGCGCGGAGCCTTCCCTACCCCTGCGTGCTCTAAATAGAAGCTGTAGCCACCGCTCCACTCCCAAGCGTTGTTCAGATAGAGCACGGCCAACATATCGCGCTTGCCCATCTCCATCAGCAGATAGTCGAGACCAGCAAGGATGGTATCGTTGTAGACACCAGGTGCTTCCTGCAGTGTGGGTTCCACCTTGGTGGTCACGCCGCGCTGACCATCACTGCCCACGAGAATGCGCAGGTTGTCTATGCCCATGCGCTTCATCTCGTCGAGTTCGCGGACAAGGCGCTGGCGGTCGCCGCCCTGCCCTTCGCTGCCTAAAATAGCTCCGTACCAGAAGTTGGTGCCCACGTAATAATACGGCTTACCATTGCGCACGAAATGGCCGTCCGCCACGCGGACAAACGATGCGTCCTGTTCAGCGCGCTGACAGGCGCTGCATAAAGCGGTGATGGTCATCAAGAGAATTGTTAGTTTCTTCATGTTGTTTATTCGGTTTTCAGTTACTGTCTGTGGTAAGCCACCAATCCTTCTAACGGGCACTGCAACACCGCGCCCACGCGGAAGCCCTCCGCAGCGGCAGCCTCTTCCAGTTCGCGACGGAAATGGAACGCCACACCACCCACAAAACCGACAGGCAGATCGGGTCGCCCGTAGGCGGTCAGGTTGCGGCGGAAGAACTGCTGAAAGTTGTCAATCACGAGTGTGCGCACGGCCTTCCTATCGAGGTGTCGGTGAACAAAGGGCGACAACGATGCCAACCAACGGCTGGCCAAGGGTTGGCGATAGACGCGGTCGATGATGTCGGCCAAGGTCATTCGCTGCTCAGCTAAAAAATCGTCGCGCAGGTCGGCCATCGTCGGGTCTTTGAAAAGCAGGTTGAGGAAGCCTCGCCCCAAGACCGCTCCGCTACCCTCGTCGCCCAAGATATAGCCCAATGGCGGTGTGTTCTTCACGATGTGCTGACCATCGTACAGTCCCGAGTTGGCTCCCGTTCCAAGGATGCAGGCCACGCCTTCCGTATGGCCGCAGACCGCCCGAGCGGCCCCTAACAAATCGCCTTCGGCTTGCACCTCCGCCCCAGAGAAGGCATCGCTCAACAGTTGCCGCATCAGCGGTTGCAGCTCGGGGCGCAGCCCACTACCGTAGAAGGCCACCTGCCCCACCGCTGTTCCAGAAGGAAGCACTGGCAGCAGTTCATCGTGCAGCACGGCGGCAATCGCCTCCGCCGACTGGTGAAAGGGATTAATGCCCTGTGTGCGGCACTGAAATATCTGCGTCTCACCGTCCAGCAGCACCCAGTCGGTCTTGGTGCTGCCGCTGTCGGCAATCAGTCTGTAATATGGTATGGATGTGTTCATTAATACATAACTTAATTCCATCAATTTACTGCGACATTTACTGCGACATTTTCTTCGCTTGACGAAGTTCTATCACCGATTATTTTCAACATATCCTTTTGTCTTTTAGACAGTTCCGCCACATTATTTACTGCGACATTTAATGCGACATCCATATTCTCTTTCACACCATCTGACACCTCCTCGCCATGTTGAGTGGTAGTTGCAAATTTTGCAACGACCATTGTCTTCTCTAGTTCTCCTTGCTCAAACACATTTTTGATGTGTCTGGAGATGGTGGACTTGTTGCGTTGAAACAGCTCGGCCATCTGCTCCAGGCTAAGCCACACGGTCTCGCCCTGCAGTCTCACCTCTATCCGTGCTTCTCCGTCAGGTGTCTGATAGAGTAATATCTGTCCTTTTTTATCTTCCATTTTTGCTTTCCTTCGCAAAGTTAATCATTTTCCAGGACATACAGAAATTCTGCGCTCCTTTTTTTTAGCATTGGAGAGACTATTAAGCAAACTATTGGCAAGGTGTTGGCAAGGTGTTGGCAAGCACTTAGCATACTCTAGGCAAGCTCGTGAGCTTGCCAACACCTTGCCAACACCTTGCCAAATGCTTGCCAAATGCTTGCCTA
>CAVAIX010000183.1:0-4392 GCA_963588695.1 Bacteroidaceae bacterium
GCAGTGTGGAGGAAGCCCTCGCACAGATAGAATCCAAACACTACGCTGACGCCTTCCAGCTACAGGACAAGCCCGTGGTGAAGGTCGGTTTGAACTTCAGTCTGAAGGACGGCGTGAACCGCTTGGAGTGGCGTATCGGTTAGGGACGAGAGGCTGGAGGCCAGGGATGAGAGGCAAGAGGCTGGAGGCCAGGGGCAAGAGGCAAGATCTTCGCTTAATCGTACTTTGACGCTACGCGTCGAAGATACTTTCGTTAACCTGCGGTTTTCTTCCTCCTCGCAAGGCATAGCCGGAGCAAGCTCCGCTCTGCGCTTGCTTCGTTCGTCAGTTCGGAAAACAAAGAAAAAGCAAGTTTTTCTTTGTATTTCTCTCGGTTTGCACTATCTTTGCAGGGAGAAGATAAAAAAGGAGACGCTATTATGGAAATGTTGGATAAGGAATTTTGGCTGAAACGTGATGCTGCTATGAAACGTTTTATGGCAGCAAAGGAGCGTAAGAAGACCCGAGTGGAAGAAATTACCCAAAGCCTTTGTGAGGAATATAAAGAACGTACTGGAGTATATCCGAAATACATAAATGTCTGGTGATGCAACCTCTATCATTGGATACTATCAATACCACCGCACCATACGAGGTGTATTGGCATGAGATGTCTCGAACATATCGTTTCAAAAGCGATCATGGGGTGGTTTTAGCCATAGGCT
This sequence comes from Bacteroidaceae bacterium, assembly GCA_963588695.1. Lineage (GTDB taxonomy): Bacteria > Bacteroidota > Bacteroidia > Bacteroidales > Bacteroidaceae > Prevotella. Next base: position 705 of record CAVAIX010000183.1, read on the forward strand.
TCGATGATGACGACATGATAGAGCATGCGGAGTCTTATGTGTTATCAATCATCAATGTGAATAGGATGCCGTCTCCACGGGACTTAAAAACGCGTGATACCGTGATGCTAATCATAGAAAACTTCTTCAATATGAATGAAGCTGCATTGCTGTACATATGCGAGAGCGGCGATGGCAAACAACAAATGCGAAGTCGCCTGTTTGAATATTGGTTTTCTTCCTATCAAATGAAGGACAGGTTTCTTCTCATGCCAGTTAGTATAGAGGACATGGAAGGAGTGGGAAACTTTGCAGCTTTGATTATTCGAAAGGATAATCCGAATATCCTTGATATCGTTACGGAATTCTCCAACACGGTCGCGATGTTCGGCGTGAAACCTGAATGATGCCGACATCGACGAAATTGGTTTTATTCCCCATTGAAAGACCATAAAAGGAACGAAACAATCGTATGAAAAAAATGGTGAACAACGTTATTCTGCTCACGGCCTGTGTCAATCCAAACGGGATGGCCTATACGGTTTTGCAGAACCCTGACGAACGTCTGAAACAGTATAAGGATGCTCTGATGTGGTATTTGGAGCATACGAAGGAACGAATTGTCGTGGTGGAGAATACCCTGTGCGATTTTTCTGGAGACTTTGCCACGTATATTGCGTCAGGGAGATTAGAGCTTCTTACCTTTGATGGGAATCGTTACGACCGAATGTTGGGCAAGGGATATGGCGAGGCTCTGATTCTGAAGTATGCCTTAGAACACTCGAGGTGGATTGCCGAGGCTGACCTGATAACGAAAATAACGGGTCGTCTGAAAATAACCAATGTAAATCGGTTGATGAGTGCTTCCCAGCACCGAAATACGGTATATGCGAATGTTATTCACTGTACAGACGAGCGTTTTTTTGCATGCAGTGGATTTTTTATTGCCCCCCCCCGTGCGATTAAGTTATTGCTTGAAGGCATGAGTAGATTGAATGACAGTAGGCAATATTATTTTGAACACCTACTTTACGAAACTATAGTAGAATGGAAACGGAGGGGAAACCGTCACAGAGAGTTCTACCTGCCCGTTGAGACTGTTGGGTGTAGCGGCACTTCGGGAAATATATATACCTTGAAAAAGACGAGGTATGTGTTTGCTCTCGTCAGATATGTCACCCATCCGTTTGGCATCTACCTAAGATGTCCAAAGTTCTTTGCAAAATATAAGGGATGATGGAAATGAACACGTTTCCATAGGAAGTGTATAAAAAATCAGAAACAAAATATCATGATCAAATCCATACTTAGGCCTGTGATGCGGGTCTATAGGAAATACCGTTTTCGGGTGTTCAAGACCCTCTATGCTAACTTCAAACTGTTGCCCTTCCGGCAAGCCATTCGCCTGCCCATCGTCATCTATGGGAACACGCAGCTGCTCCTCGACCATTCCTCGGTTCAGTTCCGCTGTAAGCCCCACTTTGCCACCTTTGTGTTCGGTCGCAACTACGACTTCTTTCACGCCTCTTCCTCGCCAGGCTTGATGATGATGACTCATGGCACTCTGATTATCGGGGGGGTGTTAGTTTTTCCTCGGGCTGTACACTGCGCATTGATGGTGGCGAGCTGCAGTTAGGTGACCGTGTAGGCTTCTCGGGTGGCTGTAAGGTGCTGTGCAAGGGCAGGATGGTCTTCGATCCCACTATCTTAATCGCTTTCGACTGCATCTTTTGCGACACGAATTTCCACTATATAGTCGCCGCTGACGGAACGGTGAAGGACGGAAACGGGACGGTGCACATCGGTAGCCACAGTTGGATAGGTAACTCTACCACCATCATGCGCGGTGCCCTGTTGCCCAGCCACACCATCGTAGCCAGCAAGAGTTTTGTAAACAAAGACTTCCGTTCCTATGGCGATGGTGCAGGCATCGTGATTGCTGGCAGCCCTGGCAAGGTGGTTCGTCAAGGTATGTCCTGCGTCTTCTCCTCCGAACAGGAACAGAACATCCGCACTTTCTTCCGCGACCATCCAGACGCGACGGAAATGAAATTGTAAAAATTCTCATCGATTTATATGGATAATGCAAGACTGGCAGCGCTGAAGCGACTCCGCCTCCAAGGGCACAACAGTCGCACGGTGCTGTTCGTCGGCAATGACCCAGCCGTGGTCGCGATGTATCGCCGACTGACGGCTGATGCCTCGACGGGCTACACCGTGCGGGGCTACTATGCCGATGCCGATGTGGCCGATGCCCCACCGGGACTGACCCGTTTGGGCGATATGACACAGTTGGCACTGCTGATGAAACGGGAACGCAACGACACCATAGAGCATGGCTATCGTAGCGTGGACATCATGTTCTGCTGTCTGCCGCTCGAGGACGCCGACACCATCAAGCGCGTCATGGACTTCTGCGACGGTAACGTGGTTCGCTTCTTCTACCTGCCCCGCCAAGGCAAGGAGCAGGAGGTGCGACTGGTGCCCGGCGAGTTTTTGGGCACGGCGGTCTATACCGCCCGTCCCGAGCCCCTCTCGCGTCCGTTCAACCGCCGTCTGAAGCGCGCCTTCGACATCGTGGTGAGCTGCATCGTCTGCGTCTGCATCGTACCCCTCCTGCCCGTCATCGCCCTCCTCATCAAGGTGCAGAGTCCCGGTCGCATCTTCTTCCGGCAGGATCGCACAGGACAGAACGGCAAGACGTTCCGCTGTCTGAAGTTCCGGTCGATGCACGAGAGCTTGGAGGCTGACCGCGTGCAGACCACGAAGCGGGACTCCCGGAAGTTCCCCTTCGGTGAGTTCATGCGCTGCACGAGCATCGACGAGTTGCCGCAGTTCCTCAACGTGCTACGGGGCGATATGAGTGTCGTGGGGCCACGCCCCCACATGCTCTACCACACAGAGCTGTACGGCCAGCTGATAGACAAATACATGGTGCGCCACTTCCTGAAACCTGGCATCACGGGTTGGGCGCAGGTCACGGGCTTCCGGGGCGAGACGCCAGAGCTATGGCAGATGGAGGGGCGCGTGCGCCGTGACATCTGGTACATCGAGCACTGGTCGGTGTGGCTGGATCTGAAGATATTCCTAATGACCATCAGGAGCATCGTATGTCCCGACAGACATGCCTATTAAAACGAGAACATGAAACAACCGACCTTCCGACTGAAAGAACTGAACCTGCTGGAGAGTAGGGCGGCACTGACTGCCCTGCCTGCTGGCAAGTTGCTCATCAACACGCTGAATGCCCACTCCTACAATACGGCGCAGCGAGACTACCGCTTCGCCAGTGCATTGCGTCAGAGCGACGTGCTCCTGCCCGATGGCATGAGCATCGTGAAGGCGTGTAGCCGCATAGTGGCAAAGAGTCAGCCGCGTGAGCGCGTGGCTGGCTGGGATCTCTTCATCTTTGAGATGGAACGTCTCGAACGGGAGTGTGAGACTGCCGGAGTGCGGAAGACGGTGATGTTCCTTGGCAGCTCACCGCAGGTGCTCCACCGCATCGTGCAACGCGCCGCAGCGGACTTTCCCTGCTTGGATATAGCGACATGTTCGCCGCCCTACAAGGTCAAGTTCTCTGCCGAAGAAAATCGCACCCTCGTCGCTGCCGTCAATGCGGCTCATCCTGACTTGCTGTGGATCGGCATGACCGCCCCGAAACAGGAGAAATGGGTCTGTGACCACTGGAGCCAGCTGGACATCCACTGTC
>CAVAIX010000184.1:0-4370 GCA_963588695.1 Bacteroidaceae bacterium
CTAATACGCCATTTCCTGCAATGAGTCCATCAAAGTTGTATTTCTCTTTCGCAGACTGCTGGGGTGCTGGTGTGTAGTTGATAGGCACTGGAGCTACGTTGTTATTGATGGGTCTGTCAAAGATGTCAAGCGAAGGCAGAGCCTCTTGATCTTCAATGGGTAGGTCAACTACGGTGATAAAATCAGTGCCGTCGGCAGGGTCTCCCGCCCACGCACCATTGTCATCCGTGACTCGATTTTCAGGGGCAGCCTGCGGCTGTTCCTCTGTACCAAGGGGCAAGGAGCTATCGTCAAGAGCCTGGTGGCTGGAGTTTGGAGTCGAGGGACTGGAGTCTGGGGACGATGGAGTCGCCTCTTGACTCTCGGAACTTACCTCTTGATCCTCAACGCCCTCATCCTGTTGCTGCAGCAGGGCAGCCTCTTCAGCAGCCTTTTGCTGTGCAATGGCTTCCAATTCCTTTTTCGACTTGCGTCCGCGCTTCTTAGGGGCGGGCTTAGCAGGCTCTGCTACAACCTCTGCATCTTGGGGGAACAACTCCGTCTGTACCGTGGATGCTACCGTTGCAGCCTCTTGTTGCTGCGCTGCCGATGCCAACAGCTTATCGAGCGTCGGCTTTTTCTCACGCTTGGCTGGCTTGGCATCTAAGTTCTCTCCGTCCTTGCCAGTGACGGTGTACACTCGGTCTTTATCCTTGCTCGCAATGCGCGTGCGCTTTCGCTTGGTGTTGGCCATGGACTCTGCTGCAGAATCTATAGCATATTTGTCGAGGATGGCATAAATCACATTTTCCTGAGAATCGTTGGACGACACTTTTACGCCAACATCGTGGGCAATCTCCATAAGACGGGAGATTTCCATTTTCTCTAAATCTTCTTTTAAGTACATATTTTTTCGTATTCTTGATCTGATAACAGCGACAGGAAGGTGTCGCCACGAGGCTTGTTTCTCGAATGGAAACAAGGGAAATGATTATTTCGACTGCAAAAGTACACATAATATTTCGAATGTCCAAACGATTTTTCAAAAACATTCGATTCATAAAGAAAAAATGCAGAATATATTTGGGTATGTTAAAAATAAGCCGTAACTTTGCACCCGATTTTCGAGGGAAGGTTGGCAGAGTGATCGATCGCGCTGGACTCGAAATCCGGTATACCCTTTTGGGTATCGGGGGTTTGAATCCCTCACCTTCCGCAAGTTAGTCATAAAGTGGGAAAAATAAGAAGAGAATACAAACCAAGGTATTCTCTTCTTTTTTGCATTAATTACATATTTATTACACGCATCCCTCGTATTTATTACACGCTACACTACAAAATCAACCACGTTGGCAACATCGCAAAACCAACCCGCTGGCTGCATCCAAGTGGGACGCAACCAACGGGTGGATTTGGTATTCGAAATGCGAAAGTGACCCTACGAATTGAAACAGAAAATCATGGAGGCCAAGGCGCACGTCGAGAGGGTTTGACTCACCATCAAAAGCCTACGCTCACCATGAGCGGTGCTTTCAAGGCAGCCTGTCGGTCAACAATGATTTGCTGCCAAGCCTGCTGGCTCCTTACATCATACTTACTCCAGGCCGAGCCCCAGTAGTAGGTCAACTTCTCGCCTGGCTGCACATTACGCTGGATGCAGAGGGCATGACCAGCAATGCCATTCGAGCCGCCAGAGTTGGGCACAAACTTGGTCTCCGTGGCACCATCAGGAAAGATTACACCAACGTAGATCTGAAAGTTCTGTGCCTCTGGATTGTCCGTCGGATCAGCATAGGCCACATAGTTCTTGCCCAGCGTGTAACTCTTCGTGTCCTCATTGTGTACCACCACGCCAGAGGCTATGTCAAGCGCCTTCTTGCCACCCTCATACCACACGGTCTGACGATTGAAGTTAGAACCCTTGTCGAGCGAGAGCAGGCGGTGCTCCGTCAGCTGTTCACCGTTCACCTCCGTTGTGTTATAAGTCAACCGCACCGTGAAGCGCAGTGGACCATTGTCCAGTATCTCATAGTCCTTATAGCAGTAAGGCAGCGTCATCTCGTCGCCCAAGAGCAGTGCTGGAGCACCGCAGCCAAGCGATGGTCCCACCTTATAGCAGTCAAGGCCGTGGCCATGGTCGAAGTGATAGGTGGTCTGTTCCTCCAGGGCTTTAGCCTCCGCCGCCTTGCCAGCCTTCTTCAACTGCTGGATGCGCGAATGGTTGGTCAGCTCCACATAGTAGCGCGTCTCGTTCTCCAGGTCGGGCGTGTTCTTCAGCCACACATCGTTGCCAAAGGCGCGCTCACCCGTGCGCTGCAGTGCAGGACCATAGAGGCGATAGGAGCCACGATCGTTCTCCCAAGCAATGTCGTCCACACGCTCAGGGTACATGCGGCCATAGACCGTGTTGACCACAGGGCGCGGAGTGCCACGCTCAATAGTGAAGATTGCCGTGCCACCAGGGCGCACTGAAGCGTCTACAAGCAACAGCCCATCGTAGGTCAGTTGATAAGCCACCTCTTGACCTAAGGCGTTCACCACGCGCAACTGTCGTCCACCACTGATACCCAACTGCTGGAACACCTGACGAGCATCCACACTCACCACCTCCTGACGGAACGTCTCAGAGGGATTGCTGATGGTGAGCTTCACCATCTTGCCCGTGGCCGTCAGTGCATCGTCATAGCGCACCTTCTCGCAGGCTGCCAGGAGGAAAGCACCCGTACCAAAGTTGGTGGTGCTGGCTGCAGACAGCATCTGTCCCTTCACCGCCTTCTCACCAATGGGCTGCACATAGCCCACAGTGCCGTCGGCCTGCAGAGCCACCTCCGACAGGTATTTCCAAGCTGCCAATGCCGCAGGCTCATAGCCCTCACGGTCAAGCACCCCGTTGTTGATGCCCCAGAGCAGTGCGTAGCAGATCAAGGCCGTGCCACTGGTCTCGCAGCCCTCCACGAACTGTGCGTCGAGCATGGAGCGCGTCCACCAGCCTCCCTTCTGCTGACAGGCCACAGCAGCCTCAGCCATTGCCGTGAACCGTTGTTTGTACTGCGCGTAGTACTTACTATCACTTGGAATGTCCTGCATCACCTTAGCCAGTGCTGCAAGCACCCATCCGTTACCACGCGCCCAGAAGTCCTTCTTGCCCGAGTCAGTCTTGTGAGCCGGGTAGATATACTTTCCATCGCGATAGAAGAGGTGCGCCTCTTTGTCGTACATCAGCGAGTCAGCATAGTTGAAGAAGCGCGTCATAGCAGCCAGATAGGCCGTCTTGCCCGTCTGACGATAGAGCTTGGAGTAGATGGGCATGGCCATATACAGCGCATCGCACCACCACCAAAAGTCCGACTGCTCCAGGTTGGTCTGAAAGTCAATGACATCCAGTGTGCGCGCCACCTTATGGGCAGCAGGGTTCAGCTCGTTAAGGTCGAGGTAGGTTTGAAAGCATATCTGCCAGTCGGCAAAGAGCACATGGTGGTTGTCCTCACCGTAGGTCTTGTAGTTGTTGAGCCACATCCGCTTACTACCGCAGCCTGCACCGCGCCATTTGTTGTGGCGAGCCCACTGATCAGCGTACTCCAACCAGCGCGCTGTGCCCGTGAGGCGATAGGCCTCCATATTGCCCGTATAGTAGACAGCATCATCCCAGAAGGCGCGCTGTGTCGGCTTGTGTAGCTGCTGATAGCGGTCGTTCACCTTCTCGACGATTTCCAGTGCTGTCAATGGTTTTGTCGTGGTCTTGGCTTTCTTCTTGGCAGCCGTAGCAGTCAGACAGCAGACGGCCAGTGCCAACATCATCATTGTCTTTTTCATTTTTCCTTAGCGTTAATTTGTGGTTAGGGGTTCTTTATCGGTTACTATCTCTAAGTTCGCTGTGCGGTCATTTTTTCAGCTCGCGCTCGAAGAACTTCACACACTGGCGGAAGAGGTGGTGGCGCGTGTTGCCACCCGAGATGCCATGGTTGCGGTTGGTATAGACCAGCTGCGAGAAGTCCTTGTCGGCCTGCACCAGTGCCTCGGTATATTCTGCCGTGTTGCGGAAGTGCACATTGTCGTCGGCCATGCCGTGGCAAAGCAACAAGCTGCCCTGCAACTGTGCAGCGCGAGAGATGGGGTTATCGCTGTATCCCTTGTCGTTCTCACCTGGGGTCTGCATATAGCGTTCGGTGTAGATGGTGTCATAGTAGCGCCAAGAGGTGGGGGGAGCAATGGCAATGCCACAACGGAAAACACCGCGCCCCTCTGACAGTGCCATCAGCGTGTTAAAGCCACCATAGCTCCAGCCCCAGATGGCCATGCGCTGACCGTCGACATAGGGTTGCTTAGCGAGCCACAGGGCAGCTTCCACTTGGTCGTGAGCCTCCAGTTGGCCGAGGTGCAGATAGGTACAC
>CAVAIX010000185.1:0-4331 GCA_963588695.1 Bacteroidaceae bacterium
GAAAAGATGAGCAACAAGGAGTTGAGGAAGATAGAATACACCTACGGTGGCGACTACAACGACTATGACCCCAGCGATAACAACTTCAACTGCAACGGCATCATCGGTCCCGACCGTCAGCTCAACCCGCACGCCTATGAGGTGGCCTACCAGTACCAGAACATCTGGGCAAAACTGGTCAACGCCAACAAGGGTGAGGTCAGCGTGTACAACGAATATTTCTTCCGCGACCTCAGCAACTATGCACTGGCGTGGAGCCTGATAGAGGACGGCATAGAGACGCAGAACGGCACCATTGCAGAACTCGATGTGCCGGCACGACAGACCCGAAGCTACGCCATCCCCTACGACCTGACTAAGGTGAATGGCAAAGAGGTGTTCCTCAACATCGACTTCCGTCTGAAGCAGGCCGAACCGCTGATGGAGTCCGGCCAGATCGTAGCCTACGCCCAACTCACGGTAAAAGAGAAACACTGCTGCGGCCACTGTTCCGACAGACTGGCTCGCGCCAAGGACGGCAAGAACGTGAAGGTGAAGCTCACCGACAAGAAGGGCGAACAGGACATCACCGTTTCCACTCCCGACCTCACCGTCCGTGTGAACCGCACCACAGGATTGCTCTCCGAGTACACCTATCAAGGCACGTCGCTGCTCGGCGACGGTGGCACACTGAAGCCCAATTTCTGGCGCGCCCCAACCGACAACGACATGGGTGCAAAACTGCAGACGAAGTTCAAGGCATGGAAGAACCCCACGATGACCTTGACCAGCATCACCACCGCGAAAGACAAAAAGTCCAACACCATCACGGTACGTGCCTGCTACGACATGCCGGAGGTACTGGGCAAACTGACACTGTCTTACGTCATCATGGCAAACACTGGTACGGTGAAGGTCAACGAAGCGTTTGAAGCATCCGACACCGCTACGGTGAGCGACCTGTTCCGTTTCGGCATGATGATGCAGTTGCCCTATCAGATGGAGCAGAGCCGCTACTACGGACGCGGCCCCGTCGAGAACTACTCCGACCGCAAGGACTGCATGCGCCTTGGCATCTACAACGACGATGCCGATAACCAGTACTACCCCTACATCCGCCCGCAGGAGAGTGGCACGAAGGGCGATATGCGCTGGTGGACACAGACCGACGCAACAGGCAACGGACTCCGAGTGCAGAGCTGCACCCCGTTCTATGCCTCAGCTATTCACTTCGACACCGAAGAGTTGGATGATGGCGACGAGAAAGACCAGCGCCACAGCGTCCATCTGCAACCGTCGAAATTCACCAACCTCTTCCTCGACGGCGAGCACAGCGGAGTGGGCGGCGAAAACTCTTGGGGTGCCCTGCCGCTGGAGAAATACCGCCTCCATTACGGTGACAAATCGTTCACATTCTACATTGTTCCCGTGAATAAACCATAAAAACCAACAAATTCCACAAGAAATCCACCCCGAATGAGGTGGATTTTTTGTACCTTTGCCTGCAAAATGATATTTTAACCTGAAAACAAACCATAACAATGAGAAAAACAAACTTCTTCGCCGCCTGTCTCTTGGCGGTAGTGACGGGGGTGAGTGCCTCGGCACAGCATCAGTTTTCCGTAGCGGCCAACAAGCTCGGAGCGGAAATACAGCCCACCATGTATGGCATCTTCTTCGAAGACATCAACTTCGGAGCAGACGGCGGTCTCTACGCAGAGATGGTGGAAAACCGCTCCTTCGAGTTTCCGCAACGGCTGATGGGCTGGAACACCTTCGGCAACGTGACCCTCAGTGACGTGAAGCCAGCCTTCCCACGCAACCCTCACTATGTGACCCTTGAGAGTGCAGGTGCCCTGGAGAAGCAGACCGGTCTGGAGAACCGCGGTTTCTTTGGCATGGGACTGAAGAAGGATATGAAATACGATTTCTCTGTCTATGCCCGTCTCCATCTATTGGACGGCAAAGAGGCCAAGATACGCGTGGAACTGGTAGGTGCCGACAACCAAGTGATCGACAAGCAGACCGTCGCCATCAGCAACAACAAATGGCAAAAGCACACCGCCACGCTGACCTCCTCTAAGACCGACCCCAAAGGACTCATGCGCGTCTTCCTGGAGAAGGGTTCGGAGAGCGTGGACCTCGACCACGTATCCCTCTTCCCTGCTGACAACTGGAACGGTCTGCGTACCGACCTCGTGCAGGATCTCGCAGACCTGAAGCCCGGCATCTTCCGCTTCCCTGGTGGTTGCATCGTGGAGGGCACAGACCTCGACACGCGCTACAACTGGAAAAACAGCGTGGGAGCACCAGAGAACCGTCCGTTGAACGAGAACCGCTGGAACTACACCTTTGCCCACCGTCTCTATCCCAACTACTACCAGACATATGGTCTGGGTTTTTATGAATTCTTCCTGCTCTCTGAGAAGATTGGTGCAGAGCCACTGCCTATCCTCTCCGTGGGTCTCGCCTGCCAGTACCAGAACAAAGACGACGACAAGAACGCCCACGTGGCCGTGGACGACCTGCAGAGCTATATCGACGATGCCCTTGACCTCATTGAGTTTGCCAACGGCCCCATCACCTCCAAGTGGGGCAAGTTGCGTGCCGACATGGGACATCCCGCTCCATTCGGTCTCAAGCAGATTGGTATCGGCAACGAGCAGTGGGGACCGCTGTACCCCGAACGTCTGCAGAAATTCATTGAGCAGATCCGCGCCAAGTATCCCAACATCAAGATTTGCGGTTCTTCTGGTCCGTCGGCTGACGGCAAGAACTTCGACTACGGATGGCAGGAGATGCGCAAGTTGAACGTGGACCTCGTGGACGAGCACTACTACAAGAGTCCCGAATGGTTCCGCGCCAATGCCAGCCGCTACGACAACTACGACCGCAAGGGGCCGAAGGTGTTTGCTGGTGAATATGCCGCCCACGCCAAGCACAGTCCCAACTCTTGGGAAGCAGCCCTCTCCGAGGCCGCCTTCATGACCGGTCTGGAGCGCAACGCCGACGTGGTCTATCAGGCCACCTATGCACCCCTCTTCGCCCACGTCGAGGGATGGCAGTGGCGTCCTGACCTCATCTGGTTTGACAACCTCAGCTCCGTCCGTTCCGCCAACTACTATGTGCAACAGCTCTACGGCCTCCACAAGGGTACACACGTGCTCCAACTGACGGAAGACGGCAGTGCCGTGACCGGCAAGGATGGGCTCTATGCCACTGCCTGCTACGACAAACCGACGAAAAGCTACATCGTGAAGATTGCCAACACATCGAACAAGGAGCAGGACATCACCGTCACCTTCAACGGTGTGAAGAAGTTGAAGGCCGGCAAGGTCACGCTGCTTCATGCTGATGACATCCTGTCCGAGAACAAGATAGACCACAAGACGGCCGTTGTCCCCGTTACCACCGATATAGAGGCTAACGGCAACGTGCTGACCGTGAAGTTGAAGGCCAACAGCTTTGCCGTTTACCGATTCTGAATACTAAAACATCACACATAAAACAAAATCAAAAACATTATCATGAAACTGAACGACATTCTTTCAGACCATTTCAACGCTGCCGAATGGGAAGCCAAAGGTTATGAGCTTCCCCAATACGACATCGCTGCCGTGGCCAGAAAGACCCATGACGAACCGACGTGGGTACATTTTGGGGCAGGCAATATTTTCCGCGCCTTCCCCGCCGCCATTCTCAACGACGCACTCAACACGGGCAAGTACGACCGTGGCGTGATTGTGGCGGAGAGCTTCGACTATGAAATCATCGACAAGGCTTACCGCCCCTACCACAACCTGTCCCTGCTCGTAAGTCTCCAGTCCAACGGCACCATCGAGAAGAAGGTGCTCGCCTCCATCACCGAGAGTCTCAAGGCCGACAAGCAGTTTGCCGACGACTGGGTACGCCTGGTAGAAATATTCCAAGCTCCCTCGCTCCAGATGGTCACCTTTACCATCACCGAGAAGGGCTATTCCTTCAACGAAGCTGACCTGGCACGCGGCCTAGATGCCGTCTTCGCCATGGGTAAGCTCACGGCTCTCCTCTATGAAAGGTACAAGGCTGGAAAGATGCCCGTCACCCTCCAGTCCACCGACAACTGCTCCCACAACGGCGACCATGTGAAGGCTGGCGTGAAGGCCTACGCCGAGCGTTGGGTGAAGGACGGCATCGTGGAGGCTGATTTCCTCGACTATGTCAACGACAGCAACAAGATCACCTACCCTTGGTCTATGATCGACAAAATCACGCCGCGTCCCCACGAGAAGGTGCAGGCCATGATTGCCGAGGATGGTTTCGAGGACACCCAGACCATCATCACCGAGAAGCACACCTACACTGCTCCCTTC
>CAVAIX010000186.1:0-4296 GCA_963588695.1 Bacteroidaceae bacterium
TCCGTATCTTTGTGGGAAGAATGAAGAAATAAGGTGAAAATATGAATACTTTGACACTACACGAACCTGCAATCCGACCACTTGATGCGCTATGGGCTTTATTTAAGAGCCAACCCAAGAGGGTGAGGAGAGCATTTGCCAATCGACTGCTTGCTGAAGATGTGGAAGCAGAGACGATACGGCAGCAAATGGTCGTCAAGCGGAGTTTGACACAAGCTTTCAAAGAACTGCAAGAGGCAGAACGCGACGGCATAGAACTGCCTGATGCCCGTAATTTGTTCAAATAGCTACGGGCATGAAGGTCGTTTTCAGATATTTGCCAGAATTTGAGCGTCGAGCCAAAAACATGGATAAGAAGTATAAGTCCTTTCAGAAGGACTATGATGCCTTTTTGGACTCGCTCGAAAAAGACCCCTATCAGGGCACATCGTTGGGAAAAGGAGTCTACAAAACAAGAATGGCCATTACATCCAAAGGAAAAGGGAAGAGTGGTGGTGCTCGCGTACTAACATACAATGTGAGGAAGGTCTCTCCTGAGATGACATTGGTGACGCTAATGACGATTTTTGACAAGGGAGAGATGGAGAACGTTTCCGATGCTTATGTAAAAAGCTTAGTTGGAATGATTGAGAATCTCTGACGGACTGGAGGCGAGAGGCGAGGGGCTGGAGATACGATAAATAGATTATGAAACAGATTATACAAGACTTGAAGAGCGGTGAGACGCTCTTGGAAGAGGTGCCAGTGCCACAGGTAAAGGCTGGCTATGTGTTAATAAAGACAGCACGGACACTGGTGTCGTTAGGCACGGAGCGCATGCTCGTGGAGTTCGGTAAGGCGAACCTCATCGACAAGGCACGGCAGCAGCCGGACAAGGTGAAGCAGGTGCTGGACAAGATCAAGACGGACGGCTTGCAACCTACATTGGAGGCGGTGTTCAACAAGTTGGGACAGCCGTTGCCACTGGGCTACTGTAACGTGGGACGCGTGGTGGCGGTGGGACGCGGCGTGACGGAGTTCAGCGTGGGCGACCGCGTGGCCTCCAACGGCAACCACGCCGAGTACGTCTGCGTGCCGAAGAACCTCGTGGCGGCAGTGCCCGACGAGGTGAGCGACGAGGAGGCCGCCTTCACCGTGATAGGCTCCATCGCCCTTGAGGGCGTGAGACTCGTGGCTCCACAGTTGGGAGAGACGGTGGTGGTGATCGGGCTGGGACTGATTGGACTCATCGCCAGTCAGCTGCTCAAGGCGAGCGGTTGCCGAGTGATCGGTGTGGAGTATGACGCACAGAAGGTGGCGATGGCCAGGCAGTTCGGCATCGATGCCATCAACCCCAAGGAGGGTTGCGACCCCATGAAATACGTGGAGGAGGCCACCCGCGCCGTCGGCGCGGATGCCGTGCTCATCACTGCCTCGGCCAAGGGCAACGAGGTGATACACGAGGCCTGCGTGATGAGTCGCAAGCGCGGCAAGGTGGTGCTCGTGGGCGTGGTGGGACTGGACATGCGCCGCGACGACTTCTACAAGAAGGAGCTGTCGTTCCAGGTGTCGTGCAGCTACGGTCCTGGTCGCTACGACGAGGACTACGAGAACAAAGGGCACGACTACCCGTTGCCCTATGTGCGCTGGACGGAGAAGCGGAACTTCGAGGCGGTGCTCCACTGCATCGCCACGGGGGGACTGGACGTGAAGAGCCTCATCACGGAGCGCGTGCCGCTGGCGCAGTATGCCGACATCTATGGCGACATGCGCAAGCGCGGCAGCATCGCCTCTATCTTAGAATATCCCGAGACGGCCAGTGCCGACACGGTGGTAAGCATCGGGAGCAAGGCCTTCGCCGCCGAGGGACGGAAGACGTTCGGCATCGTCGGTGCTGGCAACTATGCGTCGAGCATGATCGTGCCCTGTCTGAACAAGGCGGGTGCACCGATAAAATACATCGCCTCGGCACAGGGGCTGCACGCCAAGATACTGGCCAAGAGGGCTAAGGCGGAGATGGCCACGAGCGACTACCAGGAGATCATGAGAGACCCAGAGGTGGGCTGCGTGGTGATCTGTACGCGCCATAACCTGCACGCACCGATGGTGGTGGAGGCACTGAAGGCCGGGAAGAGCGTGTTCGTGGAGAAACCGCTCTGCGTGCGCCCCGAGGAACTGGATGAGGTGCTGACCGCCTATGGGGAAGCACCGGAGGGCACCACGCTCACCGTGGGCTTCAACCGTCGCTTCTCGCCCTTTGCTGAGAAGTTGCACGCCCTGGCTGGCAACGGTTCGAAGAACATCGTGGCAACGATGAACGCTGGCTTCATCCCCAAGGAGATGTGGGTGCACGACATGGAGGTGGGCGGTGGCCGCATCATCGGAGAGGCCTGCCACTTCATCGACCTCTGCTCCTACCTCGCCGGTAGCCAGGTGGTGAGGGTGTGCATGAACGCCATGGGCGAGAATCCCGAGGACAGCACCGACAACGCCAGCATCCTACTGAAGTATGCCAACGGCTCAACCGCCGTCATCAACTACTTCGCCAACGGCTCGAAGAGCTATCCGAAGGAGCGCATCGAGGTGTTCAGCGACCAGCGCGTGTTCGTCATCGACAACTGGCGCAGGTTAGCGGCCTACGGCGTGAAGGGCTTCTCGAAGATGAAGGGCACGATGGACAAGGGACAGAAGAACCTGTTTGCCCAGCTCAACGAGCGACTGCAGCACGGTGGGGAGGCGCTCATCGCGATGGACAGCATCGTGAACACGACGAAGGCCTGCTTTGCGGCCATCGAATCATTGAAGACCAACGCTTGGGTGGAGCTGTAAGCTATGGAGTACAGACTGCTGGCGGAGACACTGGTGCACCTGAAGCCCACGCAGGTGGTGCATCAGCTGCTGCACAGGGTGACGAGGCCGACACTAAGGGCTGTCGAGGCTCCGGTGGTGAGTCCGCTGGAAGGACTGGTGCCGCCCATCGGGAAGTCGGTCTGTTGCGTGGGAGAGGCGTTCACCTTCCTGAACATCCAGGACACGTTCCGCTCCTGGCAACAAACGGAGCACGGCATGTTGTGGGCGTATAACCTCAACTACATGGACTGGTTGGGACAGGAGGGACTATCGCCAGACCTTTGCGAGCACTGGATAGACACGTTTATGGCAGGACTGCCACAGAACCAGGTCGGGCAAGACCCCTACCCCACGGCACTGAGGAGCATCAATTGGATCAAGTTCTTCTGCCAACATCCCGACAAGGTCACCGAAGAGCGGCTGGACTCGCTGTACGCGCAGGTGCTGCTGTTGGAACGGACACTGGAGTATCGGCTGTTGGGCAACCACCTGTTGGAGGATGCCTACGCACTGTTTATCGCATCGGTATACTTTCACGACCAGCGACTCTACAGGAAGGCATCGAAGTTGCTGTTGGGACAGTTGAAGGAGCAGGTATTGGCAGACGGGGCACACTATGAGCAGAGTCCGATGTACCACTGCATCATGCTGGACAGGCTGTTAGACTGTGTGAATTTCTCCAGGACGACGGACGACGCGGACCTGACGGCGCGCTTAGTCGACTACGCGGTGCGGATGTTAGGACATTTGGAGTGCGTGGTATGGCGGGACGGCAGCATCCCACTACTCAATGACGCTGCCTACGGCATAGCACCCACGGCAGACCAACTATTCGGCTACGCCCGAAGGTTAGGCCTGAGTTGGGCGGCTGTACCGATGAAGGCGTGCGGCTATCGGAAACTGGAAAGCAAGCGGTTGGAAGCCATTGTGGACGTGGGGAACATCACCGCCACCTACCAGCCAGGGCACACGCACGCCGACACACTCCACTATGAGTTGCGCATCGACGGTAGGCCGTTCATCGTGGATACGGGCATCAGCACGTATGACAAGACACCGCGCCGGCAGTATGAGCGCGGGACGAGTGCCCACAACTGCGTGGTGGTGGGCGGAAGAGACTCCTCACGGGTGTGGGGCGGCTTCCGGGTAGGTCGCCGGGCGCGAGTGACCCTCCTGCAGGACGACGGCACGACGGTGTGCGCCAGCCACGACGGCTATGGCAAACCCTGTCGTCGGCGATTCCGTCTCGACGACGATGCCTTCAGTGTCGAGGACTGCTACGAGGGCGAAGCCGTGAGCTACATCCACCTGGCGGAAGGAGCCACCGCTGACCGCATCATCGTGGAGGGTGCAGAGAACATCGAGGTGAAAGAGCACCAGTACTCCACAGAATACAACACGTTTAGAAGCGGAAAGGTGATGGCCATCACATTCCGCGGAACCATGAAATATACGATAAGATGAGGC
>CAVAIX010000187.1:0-4220 GCA_963588695.1 Bacteroidaceae bacterium
CTCCGGCCGGAGCCAAACTGGAGATTTCATACGTCGGTATGATTTCCAAGAGCGTTAAGGCCGGCAAGAACATGAAGATTGTATTGGATACGGACGACAATGCCCTCGATGAGGTGATTGTCGTGGCTTATGGTACCGCCAAGAAATCTGCCTTTACGGGTTCTGCAGGTGAAATTAAGTCAAGCGATATTGATGTTCACGTAACATCTACTGCAACCAGTGCCTTGGTTGGTAAGGTCGCAGGTATTCAGGCAACGTCTTCCTCCGGTGAACCAGGTTCCGCCCCCGTCATACGTATACGTGGTATTGGATCGTTGAACGCCAGTTCATCGCCTCTTTACATCGTTGATGGTGCGCCATATGAGGCTGGCATCGCGAACATCAACCCCCAAGATATTGAATCCATTTCTGTGCTGAAGGATGCTTCTGCCAGTGCCATCTACGGTGCTCGTGGAGCCAATGGTGTTGTTATCATCACCACCAAACGCGCGAAAACAGGGCAAGATGCACAGGTGAAATTTGACGCAAAATGGGGTTCTAACTCTCGCCTGATACCTCAATATGATGTCATCGACAATGGCGCAGAATATTTGGAAACTATGTATCGTGCCAAGTTCAACTCCAAGTATTATCATGGTTCCACGAAGGCTGAGGCATACGCATATGCTGATGCCACCTTGTTTGACAAGAACAATGGCGGTGTTGGACAGGAAGCAAATGTCTACACTGTTCCAACTGGAGAGAAGTTGTTTGGTACGAATTTTAAGATGAACCCTAACGCCACACTGGGTCGTGTTGATGGAGACAGCTACTACACGACAGACGATTGGTATGGTGAAACGATACACAATTCCTTCCGCCAAGAGTACAATATATCGGTATCGGGTGCCAACAACCGTTTGAACTACTATGCCAGCGGTGGTTACTTGAATGACGGTGGTACGGTAGAGCATTCTCGTTATGAGCGATACACAGGCCGTGTGAATGTTGACTATCAGGCAAAAAAATGGTTGAAGTTGACTACAAATATGGGCTTTACTCATGTGGACAGCGAGACTCCTTCATACAGTGTGAATACATGGGCAAGCTCTGGCAACGTGTTCTATATCTGCAACATGATTGCACCGATTTATCCACTGTATCAACGCAATGCGGATGGTAGCATCAAGACGGAAAATGGCCGAACGCTTTATACCACGAACAATGGTAGTTTCCTAGGCAACGCTGTTCGTGACAATCATTTCGACCAAGACCAAATCTACCAAGATGTCTTTACTGGACAGTGGACAGCAGTGGTGACACCTATTGACGGGTTGAATCTGACCGCCAGTTTGAGTGCATTTTCGCTTAATAATCGTGAAAACCAATTGAGCAGTGTTTTCGGTGGCGGCGCAGGTGAAAGTGATGGTATTGCTGCTGTAAGTTCGTATCGTTATTTCACCGTCAACCAGCAGTATTTGGCATCGTACGCAAAGACTTTTGGCAAACATACCGCCAGTCTCCTTGTTGGTTATGAGCAATATAAGTTCAAAAAGCAGAATCTCTATGGGCAAAACAATCACCTTTACAATCCGTTTGTCGGCGAGTTGGGCAATGCGTACGGAACCTCCAAGAAGCAGACAGGCTCATATACGGACAACTATATGACGGAGGGTTTCTTTGGTCGTGCCCAATATGATTACGATGGAAAATATTTCTTCAGTGGTTCTTTCCGTCGGGATGCGTCTTCTGTCTTTGCACCAGGACATCGTTGGGGCACGTTCTACTCTCTCGGTGGTGCTTGGCTTCTTAACAAGGAAAAATTCTTGAGCGATGTCAAGTGGATTGACCTCTTGAAACTGAAGGTTTCTTATGGTGAGCAGGGTAACGACAATCTCTCCAGTGTATCCTATGCTTGGCATGCATACGCTGACATGTACTCTGCATCATACGATGAGACCTCCAAGAATTATTCCTTCAGCATGATTCAGAAGGGTAATGAGAATTTGACTTGGGAGACTTCCAAGTCTTGGAATTTCGGAGTTGACTTTGAACTGTTCAAGAATCGTTTGAATGGTAGCTTTGAGTACTACGTCCGCAACACATCAGACCTGTTGTTCTTCAAGAATGTTCCTTTGTCTTCGGGTATTAGCGTGTCAAGCTATCCTGACAACATCGGGTCTATGAGGAATCAGGGTTTCGAATTCTCTTTAGAGGGTGTCCTGATAAAAAACCGGGACATCGAATGGGCATTGAATGCCAATATCAGTCATAATGAGAATGAGATTACAGAACTTGACCAGGAACTGAAATATTCCAACCGAATTATCAAAAAGGGAGGTTCTGTTTATGAGGCCTATATGATTAAGTATGCAGGTGTAGACCATGAGACAGGCTCTGCTCTCTATTATATGGATGAGACAGACAGTGACGGGAACGTGACTGGCATAACCACGACGACAGACATAACAAAGGCTACCAAGTACGATTGTGGCACGACTCTGCCGAAGTTTACGGGTGGCTTTGGAACATCTGTGTCAGCTTTTGGTTTCGACCTGTCCGCTCAGTTCTCGTTCCAACTCGGCGGTAAAATCTATGATGGAACCTACCAGTCTCTGATGCACAACGGCAGCGCACCTGGCCATGCCTTACATAGAGATGCGTTAAATGCGTGGAGCGAAACCAACAAGGACAGCAACATTCCACGCTTAAGCTCTGCATCTACGGATGATGCCGGTTATGGCAGCCAGACTTCGTATGACCGTTTCCTGACGAGTTCGAACTACTTGTCACTGAACAACGTGACATTGGGCTATACGTTGCCCAAGAGTGTAACGAGAGCACTGACATTCTCCAACATTCGCGTTTATGTATCTGGAGAGAATCTGTTCCTCTTGACCAAGCGCAAGGGACTTGACCCACGTTTTAACTGGGGAATTGGCGGTATGACCAGTGGTGCGGGCTTGGCCTCTGGAGGTTATGCTGCAATGCGTACTGTCACCGCTGGTGTCTCCGTTAATTTCTAACATCAAATAAACATCAGAAAACATGAAATCATATAAACTGTCAATCGTTTTATTCAGCGCGTTGCTCTTGGCTTCATGCACTGACATAGACAATCAGGAATATGCTGGTGGCGCTATTTCTGGCGAGCAATCTCAAAAAACGAACGCTGCCATTCCTTCACGAACAAAGGCAACCTTCGCCGGCATGTTCACGATAGTAGGTAATCCATTGCAGAACTATGGGACACATTTTTCATCTGCACGCCCAGATGACTTCGGGTTCGTCATGAGTGCCATTTCATTGGATCTCGAGGGAGCCGACATGGCCATGCAGGACAACGACTTCAACTGGTTTGCCGTGGCAGATAAACTTAGTTCGCGTAATGCCAACTATGCAAACCCCTACATCCGCTATGTAATTCCTTATACATCCTTGGGTGTTGCCAATGAAATAATCAATGCTTTCCCAGAAGATACGGAAGATGCCGAGGCCATTAATATGATAGCACAGGCTAAGGCCATGAGAGCCTTCGACTACTTGGCTCTTGCCCCCTATTTTCAAGGAAGTTACCAGGCCTCAAAGGACCAACTCTGTGTTCCCTTACTGGACGGACAGCATGATTACACCAACAACCCGCGGGCAACGGTGGAGGAGGTCTATGCTGCAATTGTTGCGGATTTGACCGATGCCATTGAGAATCTTACAGAGGCAAGAGATGACAAATCGCGTATTAACAAGAATGTAGCTCTTGGCCTTCGTGCCCGTGCATATCTCTATATGGGTGAATATGCTTTGGCACTTGCTGATGCAGAGGCCGCTATGGTGGGCTTTACACCTGCTTCCATCGCAGACGTAAGCGTCCCTGGATTTGATGACAGCAGTGCAGCAAACTGGATGTGGACCTATGATTTGACGGACGATCAGGTTTCTTCCTATCGTCAGTCATATGCAACGGCCTCATCGTGGATGTCTGCATTCTGCGGCCAAGGATATGCAACTGCAACGGGCAATGTACCTATGATAAACAAACTTCTGTATGACAAGATTCCTGCGACAGATGTTCGCAAGGGATGGTGGATTGATGAAAATCTGCACTCACCATTGCTGGCCGGCTTGGAGTGGAGGGACACCAAAGGCAATGTACTCGCCAAGGGTGATGACATCGTTCCTTTGGAGATAGAAGATGTCAAGGAACCTATGGTTGCCTATTGCAACGTGAAGTTTGGCATGAAATC
>CAVAIX010000188.1:0-4176 GCA_963588695.1 Bacteroidaceae bacterium
TGGCCAGGAAGATGTAGACGAGGTAGGCCCACCAGGAACGCCAGAAGGGTGGAGCGATGCTGATGCAAAACGCTGTGGTTGAAGCCTCCGTCCAGTCTTGGTTCTTCAGTTTAGCGCGGATGGTGAAGGTGTAGTTGCCGGGAGTCAGTCCCCGGAACACCACGTCGTTATCATTGCCGATATAGTACCACTTATCATTCATCCCCTTCATCATATAGGAGTATTCCACATTGCCCAGCTCAGCACAGTTCTTTGCGGTGAAAGCGATACGAATGGTGTTTTGTTGATAGTTGGTATAAACCCGTCCCTTTGTGTCGGGCATCAGTTGGAGAATCTCCGTGTTCTCGCCCGTTGGGTTGTAGGCTTCACACGTAACAATTTGTACGTCAGACACCCGTCCGTCCGTATTCAGGGTCTGCGGATTGAAAAAGCACACGCCGTTGGGTGATCCAAAAAACATCGTGCCGTCTGTCGTCACCGTGGCCGAGCCTGCAACAAAGCTGCCTGACGGCAGGCCACTCATGTGGTTGTAGTTATAGAACCGTTTCTTCTGCGGGTCGAAACAGGAAATGCCCGTGTAGGTGCTCACCCAAATATGCCCCATCCAGTCTTGCTGGATGGCACAGATGTGGTTATCGCTGAGTCCCTGTTTTTGGTCAAACACTTCAAACTGCTCCAGATGGCGGATGTCTTTGACATAGATGAGTCCGCGATGGCTGGCTAACCACAGTCCGCGCTCGCGATCCAGCAGGAGATGGTTGAGGCGGTTGCTGGGCAAACCGTTGTCAAGATAGAGCCGCCTGGGGCTTCCTTCCTTTTTATCAAAAACGAACAGTCCGCCACCGATAGTTCCCACAAGGAGTACGCCATTGGCAGTTCTCGCAATGCCGGAGGCGACGTGTTTGCCTATATATCGGTTGATGTCCTTCTCCTTGTTCAACAGGCCGTTTTTATAGGAAAACAAACCAAATTCACTGCCTATCCAAACGGTGCCATCACGGTCTTCATAGAAAGAACGAATGTCGGGAGCAGCATAGCCCAAGTCGATACGCTCAAACTGCCCTGTCTGACTGTCAAACTTGATGACACCCTCGTCCTCAATACCCAGCCAGATGTTGTCGTGACGGTCAGCCATCATGCACATGACAAAGAGGTGTGTACGGTTTTTCCGTGCCCCGATGAGCCAACTTTTCCCGATGCTTCCTTTGTCATACAGGGCGATTTCGTCCTCGCCACCCAGCCATACGCGCCCTTTCGAGTCGGAGGTGATGCCATAGACCCGTTTGTTGACCAGACGATAGTCTAAATAAGGTACAACATAAAATAAATTCTTATTGGCAAAGACGATGTCAATGCCTGTACTGTGGTTACCCACCCAAATGTTTCCAAACTCATCTTGTGCAATGGCTCGGGTGTTCATGCTTGACAGAGTGACCTTGGCATCCTCCATGAAAGCAAGGCGTTCCCTGTCAACGAGGTCTATGCCGCCCATGTCCGATGCTACCCAGAGTCGTCCGTCCTTCATTTCCCTAACGGCATAGACGTTGTCGTCAAAGGAGGCAGAAGTATGGGTGAGCTTTGTGAAAGTTTGTGTAGACGGATTGAATCGTGCCAGTCCGTGGTCTGTCCCTACCCAGATGTTCTTTTTGCTATCTATGTAGATGCAGCGCACGTTGTTGCCTGGCAGGCTTGTGGGGTCGTTCTCTTTATGCTTGAAGTGCTTCATGCGGTTGGTCTGCAGGCTGACGATGCTCATGCCCTCCGTTTTGTGTCCCAAGTAGAGATGTCCATTTCCGTCGTCCATACAGCAACGTCCTCGGTAGGTGGTGGGGAGCTTTAGGGGTGTCTGCCCGTAAGTCTCACAGTCCAGTCTTACCACCTTTCCGCTGGAGTAGTAGAGCCACACGTTCTTGCCACTGGCATTCGCGATGTTGACCACGCCCGAATAGTTCGGTCCACTTTCGGGGATGAAATTTCTGAATGTGCCGTGCGAGCAGTCGTATACGCAGAATCCTTGTTCCAGACCAATAATCATCTTGTCTGTCTGTGCGTTGTAGTTCAGTGCGCCCACCAGCATGCCATCCGTTTCGTCCTGCTTGTTGTATGTGGTACAGATGTCGCCTGCCACGCGGTTTAACCCCGATTCTGTGGCCACCCAAGCGAAGCCCCGTCCGTCGAAGGCGATGTCTAGGATGAAGTTGTTCGATAGTCCGTTCTCAATGCCGATATGTTTGTCGGGCACATACTGCTGAGCCTGTGCTGCAAAGGGCATGATGACCGCGGCGAGAGACAAGAAAAAATGCTTCATAAACGATGTGTTGTTTTTTTTACGGCAAATGTACGAAGACAAATTCATATCCCCAATGTATTTTTCGTCTTTTTGTCACTTTGAAAGAAAAACCACTGTTGTTTGACAGATTTTTATGGTATAGATGCGGAGGAAAAGCAGTACCTTTGCACCCAAACTTAAAACAAATCGAAAGAATAAAAATGAAAAAACATGTAATCCTCGCACTCCTGTTGCTGATCGGCATCAGCGTCAGTGCCAAGAAAAAGACTCCCCTGCCGCAGTTGTTCCCCGATGGCACACCTGTCAGCAGTTGGTTCTCCGACACCGCGAAAATAGATGTAGCCACGCTCGGCCGTCAGTATGTCATTACTGACTATGGCGTGCGTTTCGACCCAACCCTCGTGCAGACGGAACGCATCCAGCAGGTCATCGACCGCTGTGCTGAGGAAGGAGGTGGGGTGGTCGTCATTCCCCGCGGCACGTTCCTTAGCGGTGCGCTCTTCTTCAAGAAAGGTACGCACCTGCACTTCGAAGACGGAGCCACGCTGAAGGGCGTGGACGACATCCGGCACTATCCGCTGATGCCGATGCACTTTGAAGGACTGTCCGTCAACTATTTCGCCGCTCTCGTGACCGCCGAATATGTTGACGGCTTCACCATTACAGGCCACGGCACCATTGACGGCAATGCCCTCCGCTTTTGGGAGGAGTTCTGGATTCGGCGGAAGTTCAACCGCCAGTGTACCAACCTTGAGGCGATGCGTCCGCAGCTGGTCTATATCGCCCACAGCAATGATGTCACGGTGCAGGATGTCCGTCTCATCAACAGTGCCTTTTGGACCAATCACCTCTATCGTTGCGACCGCGTGAAATACCTCGACTGCCACATCGAGGCTCCCACGTTTGGCACTACGCGTGCGCCAAGTAGCGACGGCATTGACCTTGACGACTGTGACGACGTACTGGTGCGTGGCTGCTATATCAATGTATGCGATGATGGTGTATGCATGAAGGGCGGCCGCGGCACGTTCGTTGACAGTGACTCTACAGCTGGTCCCGTCAATCGCGTCATTGTTGAGCACTGTCGCTTCGGCAAATACACCAATGCTGGCGTTACCTTTGGCAGCGATGCCTGGGATTGCCACAATGTCATCATGCGCGACTGCCATTTTGAAGACTCCTGGCACGTGGTGCTCTTCAAAATGCGCACCGACACGCCGCAACGCTACGGCGATGTGCTGATAGAAAACTGCACGGGCAAAGTACGCAATGCCATTGAGATTTCCTCTTGGAGTCAGTTCCATGCGCTCAACGAGCGTCCCGATATGCCCGTATCCTCCGTCTCCAACCTCACTGTCCGCAACATGGACATCCAGGCCGATGCTTTCTTTGTGGTGCGGCAGAAACATCCCTTTACCATCAATCATGTCACCCTTGAGAATGTCAAAGCTACAGATCAAAAGAATTGCTTTGAGGTGGATAAGGTCCAGCACTTGACGGTGAAAAACGTAGTATTGAACAATGTAAAAATGAAATAGAAACATGAAACGAATCAGTCTCTTTACCCTTTGTCTGCTTGCATGGACAGGATGCTGCCAGCAGGCCGTAGCACAACGTGTGAAATACAATTTCAATCTGGACTGGCAGATGGTGATTGGCGAACCTGTCGTCCACGATTCGCGAAGCACGCCACCCCTCGTCAGCCTCGACCAGCAGAAGGGTAGCGTGGAGCCCGTCACGCTGCCCCACGCCTTGAACGAGCACGAGGCCTTTCGTGTACGACAGAGTGAGCTGACCTACACCGTGGCATGGTACTACAAGACTTTTACGCTGGATGCCAAAGGCAAGAAGGTCTTTGTGGAGTTTGAGGGCGTACGGATGTGTGC
>CAVAIX010000189.1:0-4168 GCA_963588695.1 Bacteroidaceae bacterium
GAATTGAAACCTGTCTAAAACTGGGAAATAATAGAAATAACGATACGGAAACTACTACGGAAACTACTACGGAAACTACTACGGAAACTACTACGGAAACTATCTTCCAAATCATCCGCAATAATCCTAAAGTTACAGCCAAAGAGATTGCATCCGAATGTGGAATAACCGAAGATGGCGTAGCTTATCACGTAAAGAAGCTTAAACTAAGTGGCAAAATCATACGCATCGGAGGTTCACGCAACGGAGGCCAATGGAAAATCGTTAAGCATTAGAGAACGAACAACATTTTTCGCACCTCTGACAATTATTTTGATTTTTCTCCGTTATAAGGATGATGAAACAACTGAAAATGACACCCAACGGATGGCTCTGTGCCCTGGCACTTGCTACGACCATTACCGCCTGCAGGACACCAAAGGACTACAACTACCTGCAGGACTTGAAGCCTGGCACGGAGGTGACGACACCCGAGAGCGGCTACATCCGCCTGCAACCGAAAGACGAGGTTGCCATTATCGTCAAGAGCAACAGTCCCGAACTCGATGCCCTGTTCAACAAGGGCATGAACACCGACATCAGCAACGGCTATGTGCAAGGCACACAGTATGTGGACGGCTATGTCCTTGACGATGCAGGGAACATCGACTTTCCACAACTGGGGCTCATCCATGTGGCGGGACTCAAGCGCACGGAGGTGGAGAACCTCATTCGAAAACGACTGGAAGAGGAGGGACTACTGAAGCAGGCCACCGTCAGCGTCAGTTTCCGCAACTTAGGATATACGGTGATGGGCGAGGTGAACCATGCCGGAGAATATGGTATCGGAAAGGACGAGATCACGCTATTAGAGGCATTGGGAAAGGCTGGCGACTTGACCGTGTACGGACGGAGGGACAGCGTCGTCGTCGTGCGCAACAATGGTGACCGACGCACCACCCTCGTGGCCAACCTGACCCGAGGCCAGGAACTCTATGCCTCGGAGGCCTTCTATATCCACCAGAACGACCTCATCTATGTGAAGGCCAACCCCACCAAGATGCGCCAGTCAACGGCCAACGGCAACGAGTTCCGCTCCGCGTCGCTGTGGTTTTCCGCTGCTTCGGTGCTGACCTCACTGTTCTTCCTCATTTTCCGATAAACGTCCCCGAACATGAAAGAAAACGCACATAGCTTCTTCCGAGAATGTACCACCCATTGGCGGTGGTTCCTGACCAGTGGTGTCACGATGACCCTCGTGGCCATCCTCTTCCTGACGTTCGCCACCCCACTATACCGCCGCACCACCGACATCATGGTGAAAGACGAGACTTCGCCTGCCAGTATGCTCTCTAACATGACTGGGACGGGACTGTTTGCCAACTTAGGATTCAACATCACCTCAAACGTGGACAACGAACTGGAGGTGTTCCTCTCGCCAGCACTGATGATGGAGGTAGTGAAAGACAACGGGCTTGACGTGACCTATACCACCAGCAACGGACTCTTCCGACAGGAATGTTACGGTCGGACGCTGCCCCTCAAGGCCGTGTTTGCCGCAGCAAAAGACACCGAAAGGCTACGCCTCCACGTGGAACTGCACAGTGACGGCACGTTTGTGCTGACAGATTTCCGCAAGGACAAGGAGAAATTAGACGGGGAGGTGCACGGCCGCCTCAACACCGTGTGCCAGACACCGCTCGGCCCCGTCACGCTGCTGCCTACCGCGACGTTCCAACCGCTGATGCGACAAGAACAGACCTGCAGCATCACCATCACCAAGTATCCACCCTACGAGATGGCGGAACGCTGTCTGAAGAAGCTCAAGGGCGACATCCTCAACAGCAACACCTCCATCGTGCAACTGACCTACGACGATGCCTTCAGCGAACGCGCAGAACTCATTCTCAGTGAACTAACGCGCGTCTACCTCAAGGCGTGGCAGGCCGACAAGGACCAGGAGTCGCAGGCATCGACGGATTTCATTAACCAGCGCATCACGCAAATAGAGCAGGCGCTCGGTGACTATGACGTGCAACTCGCCGACTACGAGCGCGACAACCTGCAGGACATCGGTGGAGCTACGCCCAACATTGCGGCCACTGCCACGGCTGACATCAGCGAGATGGTGCTGAAGTTGAGCAATGAACGCTACGTGTTGCAGCACATGCAACAACTGATGAGCCGCGAAGGCAGTGCTTATCAAGTACTGCCTGGGAACGTGCTGCCCGACAACGACAACATCGCCAAACAGATTGCATCCTACAACACGCTGGTGCTGAAACGGCGCAACCTGGCAGAACACAGTAGCGACCGCAACCCCTTGGTGCGCGAACTGGACGCACAGATCACGCCCATGCACGAGGCCATTGCCGGATCCATCACCAATGCGCTGTCGCAAATCGAGATACAACTCAAGGGCGTGACGGCAAAGGAAAACGAGATGGTCGGAAAGTTAGCAGCCCTCCCAGAGAAACGCAGCAAGGCGTTGCCTGCCAAACGGCAGCAGAAGGTCGTGGAGTCGCTGTATATCTACCTCCTGCAAAAACGCGAGGAGAACCGCATCAGTCAAGCCTTCCGCAACAGGAACATCCGTGTGGTGACACCGCCCTTAGGAAAGTTGCGCCCCGTTTTCCCACGCAAGTTGTGGACACTCGGAGCGGCCTGGCTGCTGGCCGTGCTGATACCGACCTCGATACTCTACATCCGCAGGCTGGACCATGCGGAAGAAAGGACTCACGATGAAGCAATTGCTGTTGGGGAATGAACTGAAACGGCGAATGGCTCGTGGTGCCTTCTGGACACTGACCGGTACGGCACTGGGCAAGTTGCTGGTGTTGCTGGCAGGCATCGCCTGCGCCCGGCTGCTGGGACAGACGGCGTTCGGTGAACTGGGCATGGTGCGCTCCACCATCAATATGTTCATCGTGTTCGGTGCGGCAGGCATTGGCGTGACCGCTACACGTTTCGTGGCCCGATACCGTAGCAGTGATCCTCAACGCGCGGCCTCCGTCTGTCGGCTGTCCAACCGCTTTGCCCTGTGGCTCGGCCTGGTTTCCATGACGGCCATGGCTTTGTGCTCCAGTTGGCTGTCCAACGATGTACTCCATACGCCCCACCTGCACGAAGCCATCATCTTAGGCGCACTGATGCTCTTCATGTCCATTCTCAATGGCTCGCTCAACGGCATACTGGCTGGCCTGGAAGACTTCAAGGCCATTGCGCTCTGCACGCTTGTCGGTAGCATCGGTGAGGCTGCCTTGATGACCCTCGGTGCCTGGATATGGCAGTTGAAGGGTGCCGTGCTCGGCTTCGGTCTCGGCGTGGTGCTGCTCTACGGGGTCTACCGACTGGCCGTCAGTAACGCCCTGCAACAGGCAGGCATCAGCACACGCGATGCCCACATCCAGCGGAAGGACTGGCATCTGCTCCTGACCTTCAGTCTTCCAGCCGCGCTGTCGGCCCTGATGGTCGCCCCCGTCTTCTGGGCCATCCGTGCCATGCTGGTACGGCAGGGTGGATACGATGAACTGGCCGTCTTCGAGGCGGCCGACCAGTGGAAGGTCATCATCATGTTCATTCCTGGAGCCGTCAGCCAGATTGCCCTCCCTATCCTGTCGGCTATGGACACGCACGATGGCTTTGGCCGTACACTGCGCCTTCACATCAGGCTGATTGCCAGCATCGCCACGGTGCTGGCCCTGCTGTTGGCTGTTGCCGCGCCATACGTCATGTCCCTCTATGGCGACAGCTACACTGACTATACCGCCCTGATTCTGTTGGCCGTGTCGGTGGTGTTTGCGGCCGTGTCGAACGTGATGGAGATGGCCGTGTACAGCATCGGGAAGATGTGGACGTGTCTCGCCTTTAACGTTGGATGGGCTGTTGCCACCTGTCTGCTCACCGCCCTGTTCTTGACGCTGCAATGGGGTGCATCGGCACTGGCCCTGGCCATTCTGTTAGCCTATCTATTGAAAACCGCCGCCTTCGGTTGCTATATTCGTCTCACCCGTCACACCGCTGAGCCATGAAGACACGTCAAGGACTCGCCCTGCTACTCTTCGCTGCCTCACTGGTGTTGCTCCAGTTTGCAGGCTATGCCTTTGTGCCGTTGTTGGCCGTTGCCCTCCTCTTACTGTTCTCCAGTCAAGCCTTTGCACAGTGCGTCCGAGCCGTGCCCCTGTTTTCC
>CAVAIX010000190.1:0-4165 GCA_963588695.1 Bacteroidaceae bacterium
GCGTTAGATCGTGCGATGACAGACTATCGCTCAGGACTCTACGACGTACTTGTCACCGCTCCCATCAACAAAGCCACCATCCAGGGCGACGGCTTTCACTTTCCTGGCCATACCGAATATATAGAGACTTGCGTGGGAGAAGGACAGAAGGCACTGATGATTCTGATGAACGAAGACCTGCGCGTAGCACTCGTCACCACTCATCTGCCCCTCCGCAACGTAGCGGACGCCATCACTCAAGCAGCCATTGTGGAGAAAGCTACCATCTTTAACCTCAGTTTGCGTCGCGACTTCCGCATCTCCTGCCCCCGCATTGCTGTACTCTCACTCAATCCGCACACGAGCGACAATGGCCTGCTTGGCACGGAAGAGAATGACATCATCCTGCCAGCCATCGCAGAACTGGAAACACAGGGCGTGCAAGCCTTTGGACCTTATGCCGCAGACGGCTTCTTCGGTAGCGGTGCTTACTCGCATTTCGATGGCGTGTTAGCCATGTATCACGACCAAGGGTTAGCGCCCTTCAAGACCATCGCACGAGACAACGGTGTGAACTTCACTGCTGGACTGCCCATTGTGCGCACCTCACCTGACCACGGCACTGCTTACGATATTGCTGGACAGGGCGTTGCTGACGAGAACTCCTTCCGTCAAGCCATCTATACCGCCATCGATGTGTATCGCAACCGCCAATTCTACGACGAACCGATGCAGCATCCGTTGCCCAAACTCTTCCATGAGAAGCGCGACGACAGCGAGAAAGTGCGCTTTGCCATTCCCAAGAGTAAGAGCAGAAACGACCAACAATAAGACACCCCGATGAGTAAGCGCTGGCAAAACATCTTCTTCATCTTCGGCATCTCTGTGCTCGCCTTGATGGTGACACAGCTGGACTTTGCGGCCACATGGGCAGGACTGCAACGCGCAGGCTATTGGGCAGTAGCCGTCGTGGTGCTGTGGGGCTTTCTCTATCTGTTCAACACGGCCGCCTGGTGGATTATTATTCGAAGCCAAAGCGTACATTCAGCACCCGTTTCCAGCGCAGAACGACTGTCGTTCTGGTGGCTCTATAAGGTGACTATTAGCGGTTTCGCCATCAACTATGCTACACCTGGTGGTCTCATGGGAGGCGAACCCTATAAGATTATGATGCTCCGCCCGAAGATAGGAACCGAGCGCGCCACCTCGTCTGTCATCCTACACTCGATGACCCACATCTTCTCCCACTTCTGGTTCTGGCTGTTGTCGTGTGCTCTCTACCTGCTTACGCAACCCATGACGGTGCTGATGTGGGTATTGCTACCCATCATTGCCGTGTTCTGTCTGCTGGCCATTTGGTTCTTCTATAAGGGCTATAAATATGGCTTCACCGTGTGGTTGATGCGCATTCTGAGTCGTTTCCCATTGGTAAAGCGGTGGGCGCAACCCTTCGTAGAGCGCAACGCAGAACAGCTTCGTGAGGTGGACGAACAGATAGCAGCCCTGCGCGGTGAGCATCAACGCACCTTCATCGGTGCACTCCTGTTAGAGTTAGCCTGCCGCATTGCCTCTGCACTGGAGATATTCTTCGTGTTGCTGGTCATCATGCCCACAGCCAACTACCTGCAGAGCATCCTCATCCTGGCCTTCACCAGTCTCTTTGCCAATCTGCTGTTCTTCATCCCCCTGCAGTTAGGTGGGCGCGAGGGCGGCTTCTTGATGTCGGCAGGAGGACTGGGAATGACGGCTTCAGCAGGCATTTTCGTAGCACTCATCGTGCGCATCCGCGAGTTGATATGGACAGGAATAGGTCTTCTGATGATAAAAATCAACCGCAAAACGCAGGCGGAACGATAATTTTCCGCCATCTATGCCATATTGTCAGATTTATTTAGTACCTTTGCCCGCTAAATGAAGAGTTCTGAACTACAGACCGTCAAACAGCGTTACAACATCGTAGGCAACTGCGAAGGATTGAACCACGCGCTCGATGTCGCTTTACAAGTGGCACCGACGGACTTGAGCGTGCTCGTTGTGGGCGAGAGCGGTGTCGGCAAGGAAATCATTCCACGCGTCATCCACGACAACTCGCCGCGCCGACGAGAGAAGTATTTCGCCATCAACTGCGGCTCCATCCCCGAAGGCACCATCGACTCTGAACTCTTTGGCCACGTGAAAGGTTCGTTTACTGGAGCCGTCAACGACTCACCTGGCTACTTTGGAGTGGCCAACAAGGGTACGCTGTTCTTAGACGAAGTAGGCGAACTCCCCTTGGCTACACAGGCTCGACTGCTCCGCGTGCTCGAGACAGGCGAATACATCCCCGTGGGAGCCACCGAGGTCAGACGGACGGATGTGCGCATCGTGGCCGCCACGAATGTCAACATCCGACAGGCCATCACCGAGGGACGCTTTCGCGAAGACCTCTACTACCGTCTCAATTCCATTCCCATACAGATGCCGCCCCTCCGCGAACGCGGTGAAGACATCGTGTTGCTGTTCCGTCTCTTTGCCATGCAGATGGCTGAGAAGTACCATATGGAGAAGGTGGTGCTGAGCGAGGATGCCAAGCAGGTGCTGATGCGCTACAAATGGCCAGGCAATGTGCGCCAGTTGAAGAATATCACCGAACAGATTTCCATCCTCAGTCCCCAGCGACAGTTGACCGCCGACGCCCTCATGCAGTTCATTCCGCAGGATCAAGAGACCACCCAGCTGGCCACCGTTCGTCACGATAGCGACCACAGCTTCGAGAACGAACGAGAGATCCTCTATAAAATTCTCTACGAACTGCGCAGTAATGTCAACGATATGCGCCGCGAGATGGGCACGTTGAAGAAGCAGATTGCCGACGTGCAAAGTGCACCAATAAGCGAGACGACAGCCCTCGCCCCTCGCCTCCAACCTCTCGCCTCCAGCCTCCAACCCGTTCGCAGAAACATGGAGGAAGCCGACGCTGAAGAGTATGTAGAGCCCGAGAAAGAACCAGAGAACCTCAACCTCAACGACTGGAGTCGACAGGCACTGGAGAAGGCACTGAACCGCAACGGTGGCAACCGCAAGAAAGCCGCACAAGAGCTGGGCATCAGCGACCGCACCCTCTATCGCAAGTTGAAACAGTTCGGACTCACCGTCATGGTGCTCCTCTTCTGTTGCGCCTGCTCCGTCAGCTATAAGTTCAACGGTGCCAGCATCGACTACACGAAGACGAAGACCATCCAGATAGCCGACTTCCCCATCCGCTCCAGCTACGTCTGGGGGCCCATGGGACCGCTGTTCAACAACCAGTTGAAAGACCAGTTTGCCAACCATACGCGACTGCAACAGGTGAAGCGTAACGGCGACCTGAAGATAGAGGGTGAGATCACACAATATCAACAGCGCAACAAGTCGGTGTCGGCAGAAGGCTACTCAGCACAGACCGAGCTGTCTATGACCGTCAATGTGCGCTTCACCAACAACACCAACCACAACGAAGACTTCGAGCGCCAATTCACGGCCTCAGCTACATACGAGACGACACAGTCACTGAACTCCGTGCAAGAGGAACTGGTGACACAGATGTCGAAAGAGCTCTGCGACCAGATCTTCAACGCCACCGTGGCCAACTGGTAGAAATCATGCAACATACAAGCGAGTAGAACCATGATCGACATAGCAGCACTCATCAACAACCCCGGACGCATGAACCGCGACACGCTCTACGAGTTGCGACAGACGCTGGCGCTCTACCCCTACTTCCAGACCGTCCGACTGCTGATGCTGCAAAACCTCTACCTGCTGCGCGACCCCTCGTTCGACGAGGAACTGCGACAGTCAGCAGGCTATATCACCGACCGACGCACGCTGTTCAACGTAGTGGAAGGCGGCCATTATCAGTGGCACCGCGAGGAGAAAACGACCTCAAGCGCAGCTACAAGCGACCGCACCATCGCGCTCATCGACACCTTCCTCGAGTCCATTCCAGGCGAGAAGCAAGAGACAGGAGGCGAGAAACGACGCCCTACCCCAGCTGATGCCACCGTGGACTATGTGGCCTACCTGCTGGAGACTGAAGACGAGGGGCAAGAGGCTTCGACTTTTGGGCGAGAGGCGAGGGGCGAGAGGAAGATGCAAGGACAGAACCTCATCGACCACTTCCTTGAAAAGGAACAAGGACGCTTCGAGTTGAATAGGCTGGAGGCTG
>CAVAIX010000191.1:0-4064 GCA_963588695.1 Bacteroidaceae bacterium
GCACGTGGTTCATGGAACGCTATCGTCATTTTCTCGTGGACGGAGGATTGGTGCACCTAAAGACCGACTCCAACTTCCTCTTCACCTACACCACACTGATGGTGGAGGGCAACCATCTGCCATTACTGCTTCACACCGACGACCTCTATCACACGGAGGGCATCGATGCGGAGACGCGTAGCATTCTCGGCATCCAAACCTTCTACGAGGCGCAGTGGATAGCCCGTGGGCTCAACATCCGATATATGAAGTTCCGCCTGCCACGAGCGGGCAGCCTCACAGAACCCGACGTAGAGATTCCACTTGACGAATATCGCTCCTTCCACCGCGACAAACGCAGCAGCTTGGAGACGGGAAGATAACGCAACAACCCCCTAATAACGGGCAAAAGAGAACGAAAAAGAAAGAAAGGACTAAGAAATATCATGCCAGAAATATCCGTCCGCGGGTTGGAGATGCCCGAGTCGCCTATCAGGAAACTTGCTCCATTGGCCGCAGCAGCAAAAAAGCGAGGCACCAAGGTCTACCATCTGAACATTGGACAGCCCGACCTGCCCACACCGCAGGTGGGACTTGACGCTCTAAAAAAGATTGATAGACACATTCTCGAATACTCCCCCTCTCAGGGCTACCTCAGCTACCGGGAGAAGTTGGTGGGTTATTATGCGAAGTATAACATCAACGTGACAGCCGATGACATCATCATCACCTCGGGTGGTTCCGAGGCGGTGCTCTTTGCCTTCCTGTCGTGCCTCAATCCTGGCGACGAAATCATCGTGCCCGAGCCAGCCTATGCGAACTATATGGCCTTTGCCATCTCCGCTGGAGCGAAAATTCGCACGATAGCCACCACCATAGAGGAGGGCTTTTCGCTGCCAAAGGTGGAGAAATTCGAGGAGCTTATCAATGACCGCACGCGCGCCATCATGATCTGCAACCCGAACAATCCGACAGGCTATCTCTACACGCGGCGCGAGATGCAGCAGATACGCGACTTGGTGAAGAAATACGACCTGTATCTCTTCTCTGACGAAGTTTATCGCGAATACATCTACACGGGGTCGCCCTATATTTCCGCCTGCCATCTGGAGGGCGTTGAGCAGAATGTCATCCTCATCGACTCTGTGTCGAAACGCTACTCCGAGTGCGGCATCCGCATCGGGGCACTCATCACAAAGAATGCCGAGGTGCGCAAGGCTGTCATGAAGTTCTGTCAGGCGCGTCTCTCCCCGCCCCTCATCGGACAGATTGTAGCAGAGGCCTCGCTGGATGCGCCAGAGGAATACTACCGCGATGTCTACGACGAGTACGTGGAGCGACGTAAGTGTCTGATAGACGGACTCAACCGCATCCCTGGTGTCTACTCTCCCATCCCTATGGGCGCATTCTATACGGTGGCAAAACTGCCCGTCGACAACGCGGAGGAGTTTTGTCGCTGGTGCTTGGCAGAGTTCAACTATGAGGGCGAGACCGTGATGATGGCTCCTGCCGCAGGCTTCTACACTACACCTGGCGCAGGTATTGACCAGGTGCGCATCGCCTACGTGCTGAAGAAGGAGGACTTGGAGCGCGCCCTGCTCGTGTTGCGCAAGGCACTGGAGGCCTACCCTGGGCGCACCGATAAGGCATAATGCACATCCCTATGTACGTACGCGTTTCATCCTAAGGTTTAGAGTCGCATGAACTTTCCACTTTTCCTCGCCCGACGCATCTATAGCGATCAAGGCGACCGCCGCAAGGTGAGCCGCCCTGCCATCCGCATCGCCATGGCAGGCATAGCCGTTGGGCTCGCCGTGATGATCATTACGGTATCGGTGGTGCTCGGCTTCAAGCACACGATCCGCGACAAGGTGGTGGGCTTCGGTTGTCACATCCAGGTGGAGAATTTCCATTCCTCCATGTCTGCCATGCCCGAACCCGTGTGTATCGACGACTCGTTAGCACAGGTCATCAAAGCCATTCCAGGCATCCGCCACATGGAGCGTTACGCGCTGACGCAGGGTATCCTAAAAACGGAAACGGACTTCACGGGCGTGATGCTGAAAGGGGTGGGCAGCGACTATGACACCACCTTCCTTAACAGTTGTTTGGTAGCAGGAAAACTACCCCAGTTTTCCAGTTCGCAGAGCAGTTACCTGTTAGTGGTCTCGCGCCTGATAGCCGACAAGCTGCGCCTTCAGGTGGGCGACCGCATCATGGCCTACTTCATCAACTACGATAATGTTCGCGCGCGCAAGTTCACCATCGCTGCCATCTACGCCTCCGATATGAGCCAGTTCGACGAAGCCATGTGCTTCACCGACCTGCCAACGGCCGTCCGTCTCAACAACTGGGACTCGGACCTGTGTAGCGGTGCAGAACTGCAGGTCAACGATTTCAGTCGCCTCGAAGAGACGGCCTCCCTCGTCGTGCAGCACATCAACCGTCAGACAGACCACTATGGTGAACCGCTCACCTCGCACACCATCTACGAGACCTACCCACAGATATTCTCTTGGCTGTCGCTATTGGACATGAACGTATGGATTATACTGATACTCATGGTCTGCGTAGCCTGCTTCACCATGGTCAGCGGATTACTCATCATCATTTTGGAGCGTACACAGACCGTCGGATTGCTGAAGGCTCTCGGGGCGCGCACGGCCGTCATCCGCCACACCTTCCTTTGGTTTGCCGTCTTCATCGTCGGGCGAGGCATGCTGTGGGGCAATGTGTTGGGAATCGGACTTGTCGTACTGCAACAGCAGACGGGTTTCATCACCCTCGACGCTGCCAACTACTACGTCAGCGAAGCCCCTATGGAGCTGAATCTCCCACTGATACTGGCACTCAACGCGGCCACCCTGCTGGTCACCGTGCTCGTACTCGTCCTTCCCACACTGCTCGTCTCACGCATCCATCCCGCTCGCTCCATGCGCTACGAATGACCTAACCATTGGCACATTTTGAAAACAAGATTGCCTACCCTCAACGCACAATATCGCGACTGAAGAAAAGAGCATCACTTTCGCTTTAGACAGGCATCACCTTCGCTTTAGATAGGCATCACCTTCACTTCACATTCACTCCTAAGGCTGAGTGATGCTTGGGAGAAGGCTGTCTGAAGACTCTCTGAAGACTCTCTGATAGCCTTTTCAAATTCATCGTCTGCGCCTAACATAATCGAATTTACGGTCTATTTGAAAAAGTCTTCCAGCGAAACGGTATGGTTGATGATGCCAGCATGCATATTTGAAGCCAGTCCCATTTCATAGCGTGAGAGATGGAAACCGTTCTTGCGGTAATACTTCTCACATTCTGCCAAGTTGAAAGGGAACAGTTTGATGGTTTTCGTCAGTCTTCCATGCAAGCCGCCATAGTCATGTATCACATTGTCAAGCATCCAACTTGTAGCCGAGCCACAGACTATCAGCACGATGTTACGCTCGCTGTCTGCCCATGAATTCCAAAAGTAGCCCAACTCGGCAATCATTTCAGAAGACTGCGGACCAGCGAGCCATGGCAGTTCATCGATAAATATAACTTTCCGTCTGTTCTTTTTTTCTTCCAACACTTTGCGCAACAGAAAGAAAGCCTCGCGCCAGCAGGTGGGTTTTGGTTCGGTTGCGGACAATCCGGCTATGACGAGAGCGTCATAGAAATGGGCAAGCTGAAGTCTGCGACAAGTCTCGTAGTCCTTGTCGCCGTCCTTCATATACGTCCCTACAGCCTTGAAAAGAATTCTCTTTCCAAAGCATTCGCTCACAAGGTATGACTTTCCTACTCGTCTTCTTCCATAAATAGCGACAAGTTCCGACTTCTTGGATTTGTAGATTCTATCCAGTATCTCTATTTCCCGGCTTCGTCCTATTATATTTGTATAACCCATTGTGAATTAGTTTTATAATACGAGTGCAAAGATAGGCATTTATCACGAAACTTCCAAGAAAACGTTTTGAAAAATCAGCGAAAACGAAAGATTTTTCTTGCTTTTCGCTGAGTTTTCAACTCAAAAAACTCACTCAATTTTTTGAGCTAGCTCAATTTATCGAATGAGCTAGCTCGATTGATCATTTGAGCTAGCT
>CAVAIX010000192.1:0-4028 GCA_963588695.1 Bacteroidaceae bacterium
TTGGCACTGTTTCATCCTGTAAGGACTACGATGACGACATCAACAACCTGCAGGATCAGATTGACAAGCTGGCTCAGACGGTCGAGGGTATCCAAACCCAGATCAACGCTGGAAGCATACTGAAGAGTGTGACTTCCGACGGAAATGGTGGTGTCAACATCGTTGTCACCAAGAATGGTTCTGACCAGACTTACAACATCGCAGCTGGTGCTGCCGGTAAGGATGCTGACGTATGGACCATCGGTACCGACGGCTACTGGTACAAGAACAGCACCAAGACCAGCTATTACGCTCTTGGCACTGCTGGCGCTGACGGTAAGTACTATGTGCCCGACGCCAGCACTGGCACGTTCTGGGTGTATGGCGACGGCGACAAGGCTGCCTACGACTCCAAGATTGTCTACACCGCTCCTGATGCCGTTACGGCTGTTTGGGACGAGGACTATCTGACCCTGACCAACGTGAGCGGCGCTGCTGGCAAGAAGGTGATCATCAATCTCTCCAGCGCACTGAAGTCGCTCGTATGCGACCCTGCCTTCTACTATCAGGGCATCGAGGCTTTCGACATCGCTACCTTCAACTACAAGCCCGCTACGCTGGCTGAGGTGAATGCTGATGGCAACTTTAGTACTGACGAGCCTACAATTGCAGCTGCAGCCTTCGCCTTCTCTCCCGATATGTCGGCAACTTACTTCCTGAATCCTTCCAACGCCAAGATGTCTGTTGACCCCAGCAAGTACAGCTTCGTGGCCTACAATCGTGACACGCGTGCTGGCGAGACACTCACTGGTGCCTTCAAGGTGAAGAAGGCCACGGTGGCTGATGGTAAGGTGACTGTAAAGGCTACGTATGGTAACGGGGCTATCAAGAGTATTGACCCCGACAAGATGGTTACCGTCATCGCCCTGCAGTATGCTACTGGCGACACCGTGGTCACCTCTGACTTCGCTGCCCTGCAGGCCAGCACCTACACCGACCTGGTGCTGAACAACCCGAAGGAAGCTAGCCAAAATCACAACATCCCCTCTCACCTCTATGCAAAAGCATCTGCTGCTATCTCTGGTAACGCTCAGGTTAAGGTGGCATGGAACAGCGAGGGCGTTGACCTCCGCCAGTATGTGAACACCCACCGTAAGTACTCGGCTGAC
Organism: Bacteroidaceae bacterium; assembly: GCA_963588695.1. GTDB lineage: Bacteria > Bacteroidota > Bacteroidia > Bacteroidales > Bacteroidaceae > Prevotella. The sequence goes on from CAVAIX010000192.1 coordinate 1,149, forward strand.
ACTCAGTCCGATCAGTGCAAGCAATGGGACGAGAACGCTGCTGCTGGCGAGGTAGAGAAATATGGCTTCAAGTATCAGTTTGAGCTGATTGGTTACTGGTCTGGTGAGAACAACACCTCACAGAGTGCACACGCTGCACTGGCTTCAGACGGCTATACGCTCCGTCCGCAGATGCCTACAGCAGCTGGTAAGCAGCAGGCTTACGGTGCTACGCAGAGCAAGGCCACCATCGGTCGTATGCCGCTGGTACGTGTAGCCCTGAAGGACACTGTCAACAACAAGATTGCTGCCGTGGGTTACATCAAGGTGGAGATCACCGAAGGTGCCCAGCAGGCTAAGGAAGTGGCTATGACCACTGCCACCGATGCCTACACCATCGCTTGCTCGGGCAACGCACTGGATCAGAAGCTGATCTGGGCTGAGATTGAGACAAAACTCATGGCAGCACTGGAGCTCTCCAAGGCTGACTTCGAAGAAAAGTATGAGCTGGAGGTTACAGGCGGTGCTGGCTCTGCTGCCAAGCAGTTTGACAAGGCCACCACGGATGCTGAGGCTCTGACAAGTGGTGAGATTGGTGAGATAAAGCAGACGACTGCGGATACTCAAGGTACCATGACAGAGGTTTTGATGTGGACGATTACGAACGAATATGCTTACAGTCAGTTCAAGTCTGGCAAGACCTCCCTCTCCACCTATGTGCGCTATAAGTTGAAGACCTCTAAGTCTGGTCCTTACCCCTACGTCTACGCTAAGTTCACCTGGACACCTTCTGCCATCAACATCACGCCGTCGACCTCGTTCAGCAACGACCTCAAGACGAAGATGTACTGGTATGCTGCTGACAACGCTGAGGCAGGTTCTGGTTACGCTGATGTTCACGGAAACGTGGAGGTAGTAGGTCAGACGGACGCTAACGATGAGTATAAGTTCGACCTGAAGAATGCACTCGTGGGCAACAAGTTGCAGGTGGCTGCGCTCGCCGCTCCCTATGAGGCACTGAATAACAACATGACGCTGTCATTCTCCTTCGTGACCGGTAAGGGACTCTATGCTAACACCGATGGCACCAAGCTGTACAGCACGGAAGCTGGAGCAACAGCAGGAACTACTACCGACGAAGTGGCCGAGATTACATCTGAAGGTGCAGTGACCTTTGCTTCTACCGACAAGGCTAAGGAGCTGCTGAACAAGGTGGGTCACAAGGATCTGGCTAACACCGTGACTGCCGTGGTGGCTGTGAAGGCTACTTACTGCGAAGTGAACGTACCCGTTAGCAACAACACGTTCAACGTGAAGTTCCTGCGCCCGATCGACGTAGAGGGTGCTTCCGCAGAATTCGTGGACGCTGAGACAGGTGGTTCTACGGCTGATGTGAAGATGACCTTCACCGACTGGCGCGACCATAACTTCACCGATGCTACTGCAACAAAGGGTCAAGACTACTTCAAGTACTACGGTGTGACGGAGATTAAGGTTGACACCGAAAATGCCACAACAGACCTTAACGGCACGGAGCAGAAACTGAAGGATGTTACGAACAAGATTAGCTTCAAGTACACTGCGCCGACAGATGATGAGAAGGCTTTTAGATCCGGTTCAGAGGGCGTCAAAGTCATCCAAACTAACAAGTATGGTAAGCTGAAGTACGAGAACAACGGTCTGACCGTGGGTACGTTCCACGTATATCTCCCCACTACCATCACCTACGATTGGGGTACGCTGAAGACCAAGATTACGGTTACCATCAGCAAGACCGAGAACAACTAATCGGTAGACTGATAGACCATAATTAATCAATATGGATGGGCAGGTATGGTAAGCATGCCTGCCCATCTTTCAACGAATACAACGATGAAGAAGATAACAACGACAGTCCTTGGCGCTTCCCTGCTGGCCGCCTGCCTGCTGACGCTCGGCAGCTGCGGCGAGAAGAAGAAGGCTGAGAACCCACTGACGGGCTTCGAGCAGGCCATGACCGACGCGGACTCCACGGAGGTGATCCACCTGGTCGACGTGTTCTTCAGTTACGCGGAGCACGGAGACTATGATGCCGCCGCTGCCATGCTGTTCCAAAACAATGTCGACTCCGTCTACAACGAGCCACAACCGCTGGACAACAACGGCATGGCCGAGGTGAAGCGACTGCTGTCCTCGCTGCCCATCCAGAGCCACAGGATAGACTATGTGAAGTTCAAAGAGACCTACGCCAACGAGGTGAAGTGCACCGCCGTCATCATGCCGGCCCACGACAATGTGCCGGAGATCAAGTCCGTGTTCTACTTCAAACCCGTGAACCACCTCGGCACGTGGAAGCTCTGCCTCGTCGACTCCCACCATGGCGACCACACCGTGGTGGCACACGACAAGAAGGACTCCATGCAGAACGAGTTCCAGACGGAGATGCGAGAGAAGAACCTTTCAAAGATGAAGAAATGAAACGACTGGCTCTGCTCCTCGTGATGCTGGCAACACTCGCCCTGAACGGACAGGCTGCCACGAAGGCTGGCTACCTGCAGATAGGTAAGACCTCCTACGACTTCGGCACGTTCAACAAGAACACCGTGCGCTCGTGCGTCTTCGTCTTCACGAACACGGGAAAGGCTCCGGTAGTCATCGAACAGGCCACCGTCACCTGCAACTGCACGTCGACGAAGTTCACCACACAGCCCATCATGCCTGGCCAGAAGGGCTATGTCACCGTCTATTACAACGGCAAGAACTACGGCAAGGGATACTTTCGCAAGAACATCGACGTGCGCTCCAATGCAGAAAACGGAATTGTTCGACTGTTCATCTCGGGAAAGACAGAATAATTAAGAATTAATAATTAAGAATTAAGAATTAAGAATTAAGATGAAGACACTGAAACTTTTTGCAGCT
>CAVAIX010000193.1:0-3993 GCA_963588695.1 Bacteroidaceae bacterium
ACCGTAAGCCGCTCCGCGTCCATTCGTGCCCACCACAACGAACTGGCTACCCTTTACAGCTATATAGAAGCCGTCGGTCTTCTGTTGCAGTGCTGCGACGGGAACGCCCTGTCTAACCAGTGCTTTCCGAACGGCACCCGTTGTCTGATCCAGCTGCACCACACGGATGACCGCCGCTTGTTCTTTGTCTGTCTGAACGGCCTTCATGCCTGTCACAGCCTCCATGTCGTCAGCAAACATCCCAGCGGCCATTTTCACCACAGGGTCTACACTTTTCTCCTTATAATAATAGCTAACGGCGTGTGTGCCATCGTACCAAATGAACTCCTTGGCCGTCAACGATACAGAGGACAACAGTCCTGCGACGAGGAGCAGCATCTTAGCTACTTTCCTGCAAAAAAAATCTTTCATAGCTTTCATGGCTGCAAAGTTAATGATAATGTTTTGAAAAACCATCTATGGGTTTGTTAATTCTAAAAGATGTAGACGCTGTCGGTCTGTACACGACAGTCATCCGTACCATACAAGCTCTTGCGTTTGTCGCTCCAATTCGACCTGGCTCCCGTCACCTCCACGCTCAGCGTATAGTTGCCGTAGGGTAGCTGGGGGGTCACTACACGGATGCCGTCTTGCTCCACCTTACTATAGAAATCCACCAAAGAGGAATACACCACTCGGCCAGTGTCGTCAGTCACCGATACTCGTGCGTAGCCACCATGGCAGTCCGTCTTGCCAGTCAGAGCCGCATGAGTGCCTTTAAACTTCAGTCGCACCACTTTGCCTAACTGGTTGGAGTTTAGAGTCAACACCTTGCGTTTCTTAGCCGCCTTTAATATATCCGAGGGACGTATGGTCTGCGGACTCCATGCCTGCCAATATTCGGGAATGGAGAGTCGTTCGCCATCCACCTGCATTGGCAACCAAACGTACGTGGCACACGAAGCTTGATGGGGGTATGACCAACGATCGCCCATATACATCGGCGTGCCGTCTGGCAGCATCAACACAAACGTGGCTTGCGAGTTCCAGGTCAACGTACCCTCAGGGCAAAACAGTCCCTGTCGCTTCCATGGTCCAGCGATATTGGTGGCTGTAAAATAGTAGTTATCGTTGCGTTCCCAACTCGTCAAATTAGAGGTCAGAAGATAATAGATTCCATTCTTCTTGAACATCGTAGGCGACTCACCCATCCCTTTCACATTGGCTATCATCGTGTCCACGCTGAGATAGTCGTCGCTTAGGCGGTAGATGGGTCCATGGTGTGCAAGAAGATAGCCCGTACCATCCTCGTCTTGAAACACACCGATATCCCAACGTTTGATAGGCTGGCCGTTGTACTGCAGCGTCCCCTTCAACTGGTAGTCGCCGTTGACGGTGTTGCAGGTGGCAATGGCCGTATGCGGGTCTTTATATCCCATATCGTCAGCATGGGCGAAGAGCACATATTCCCCCGTCTTCGGACAGCGCATCACCTTCACGCGCTCCCCCACTCGATTCGGTCCTAAAATACCATCCTTTTGCACAGGTAGCACCACACGTTCGAAGGTCCAGTTCACCAAGTCGTCCGAAGAATAGCAGCCGAAGCCCGGAAAGGCATTCGACGTATCGCTCTTATACTCACCGAAGAGCCAGTAGCGTCCGCCATCGCGGATGATGCCAGCACCATGAGCATTCACTGGCTTTTGATTCTGGTCGTACCATGGCACTCCGTTAATCAGCGTTTGTGCACTAACCGTTGCCAGCCATAGTGCCAATCCCCAACTTAATAGTATCTTTCTTTTCATCATTTGCTGGAAAAGAGGGGACAGGCATCATGACGCTCCCGTCCCCTCATACAATACTAACCTTACTTAAAACTTGAATTTAGAAATGTTAAAACCATTTCAATATCCTTGATTCTGATTAAACTCACCCGTTGTTTGGTCAATGACTGACTGCGGGACGGGGCGCACCAAGATATGTTCATCCATCTTATTGATTTTTGCCGCAAGATTGTTATGCTTCAGGGTGCGCTCTATCAGCTTACCCGTACGCTTCAAATCCATCCAGCGATTGTATTCGCCAGCCATTTCGCGAGCACGTTCATCCAAGATAAAGTCGAGATTCACATCTGTTGCAGCAATGTCCATATCCTGCACGTGTCCAGGCAGGGCTGCACGCTCACGCACCTTATTAATACACTCGGCAGCTTTCTGTGAATGACCCGCCTTATAGTAGGCTTCAGCAGCCAGCAAATACGTGTCTGCCAGACGGAAGAGGAAAATATCCTTGGTACTGGTATAGCTTGTATTGTTGCTGGGCCAGGAGGCGTTGGGATCGTAGAATTTCCATATCATAGGACACATTCCGGAGCCTCCTACATGCTCGATATCTTGCTTCCAGCGGTCTTTTGTGATGATGATGGCATTGGGATGTTCCGCAATTATAGCTAACGAATCTTCCTTTGTAAAGGGTTGGTCATATGTGGGGAAATACAGGCGCAGGTCTCCCACCTTCAGCCCGATGCTCGCATCTGCCTGTGTGGCATAGAACTCGCTTTTGAACGTAGCGTCGTAGCGGCTGTCCACGGCGGTGTTGTAAAGAGAATACAGAAACTGGGTGGGCATGAACTGGTTTTTCTTCCATCCGTAAGTCAAGTTTCCTTGTTCAAAGCCAGAAACCACCTTGGTCCACAGTTCAAAGCCGTACAGATTCTGCTGTCCGTTGCCGTTGTACTGTCCGCCCAATGACGATCCGTCATACTGGACAGAGAAGATGATTTCCCGATTCTGCTCATTGCCTGTGGCAAAAACATTGTCAAAGGTGGGCATCAGTTCGTACTGTCCGCTGTTGATAACCTCTTCAGCCAGTGCAGCTGCCTTGGAGAAGTCACTGCTCTCGCCATAGGATTTGTATCCACGGGTCAGGTAGATCAGCGACATTAGGTGTTTGGCTGCCCCTTGGGTGATTCTTCCGTATTCACTCTGTGTCGTTGGTAGAACACCCACGATGTCGTTGAGTTCAGAGATAATGAAACTGTACACCTCTTTCTCTGCCGCACGATTGAATGCTGTCACGGGTGTGTTGACTTCCTCAGTCACAATGGCCACATCGCCAAACTGCTCCACAAGCAAATAGTAGTAGTATGCCCGTAGAAAACGTACTTCTGCCACACGCTGTTTCAATGTTGCCTCGGCCATTCCAGAAACACTTCCAGCCTTGTTGATGGCCGTGTTGCATACCTGTATGCTATAATAGGCATTGGTATAAAAGCTGCTGACGTAACCATTCTGTGCGTCCAACGTGGCATATTCGTTCAGTTCGCTGCTGTAGACATCGCGGTTGCCATAGCTACCGCCCACCAGTTCACTCTCGCCACGTGTGTAGATGTCAACACCTAAGTTAAACAGCCACGGCTCGTGCTTCCACATGGTACGTAGTGTGGCATACGAGGCATTGACCAAACTCTCGTAACCATCCTTTTTCTGAAAATACTGTTCTGAATTGACATTGCTTAGGTTCTCTTCTTCCAAGAAGCCGTCGCACGAAGTCAGCCCCAGTGCAAGACTGGCGCACGCTATGTATAGAATATTCTTTTTCATTGCTTTGTTATCGATTTAGAATTCAACTTTTGCACCGACCAAGTAAGTGGTGTATCCTGTGGCTGTTCCCCAGGTGTTTTGGGTGGCCCATTCCGGGTCGAAGCCTTGGTATGAGGTGAAGGTAAAGGGGTTGTTAGTTGTCACGTAGAGACGGGCCTGTTTTACGTTGACCTTCTCCAACAGCGACTTGGGCAGGTTGTAGCCCAGAGTGATGCTGCCCACCCTTACGAAGGATACGTCTACATAACGCATGGAATCATAGTACTTGCCTTTGTTGCCAGGCTGTGGATACTTTGTGGAGGGGTTCTCTGGTGTCCAGTAGTCTACGCTGACTTGTTTGTAGTTGCCCTCGTAGGTCATGTAGGCCGACATAAAGACATCCTGCAACTGTGCGCCCTGTTGTGTGTAGATA
>CAVAIX010000194.1:0-3993 GCA_963588695.1 Bacteroidaceae bacterium
ATCTCGCTGTCGTCGAAGACCAAGCAGGTAGCCAGCGGCCGCTTCGGTGTCACGACAGAATACCTCGTCAACGCTGAAGAGATACAGATCAAGGTGGCACAGGGTGCTAAGCCTGGCGAGGGCGGCCAGTTGCCCGGCTTTAAGGTCAACGAGGTGATTGCCAAGACGCGTCACAGCATCCCTGGCATCAGTCTCATCTCGCCCCCACCCCACCACGACATCTACTCCATCGAAGACTTGGCACAGCTCATCTTCGACCTGAAGCACGTCAACCCACGCGCAGCCATCAGCGTGAAGCTCGTGGCTGAGAGTGGTGTGGGCACCATTGCCGCCGGTGTGGCTAAAGCCAAGGCCGACCTCATCGTCATCAGCGGTGCTGAGGGCGGCACAGGAGCTTCTCCTGCCAGCAGTATGCGCTTCGCTGGTATCTCGCCCGAGATCGGACTGAGTGAGACGCAGCAGACGTTAGTGAAGAACGGCCTGCGCGGACAGGTGCGCCTGCAGGTGGACGGCCAGATCAAGACAGGTCGCGACGTGATCCTCATGGCACTGATGGGTGCCGAGGAGTTTGGCTTCGGCACATCGGTGCTCATCGTGTTGGGCTGTATGATGATGCGCAAATGTAACCTCAACACGTGTCCGATGGGCGTAGCCACACAGAACCCTGCACTGCGCAAGCACTTCATGGGTCGCTACGAATACCTCGTCAACTACTTCACCTTCTTAGCACAGGAGGTACGCGAATACCTGGCCGAGATGGGCTTCCGCCACCTCAACGACATCGTAGGCCACACGGAGTTGGCCCTCGTCAAGGACGCGGAGGGCAACGGCAAGCAGAAGCCGGTGCTCGACTTCCGCCGCCTGCTCTTCAAAGAAGGCGACAGCTCGTCGGCTCTCTGCCACGTACCAGGCACGACCGCTACGACCGACACCAACTCGCTCGATGCACAGATGATACGCGGAGCAGAGCCAGCACTGGAACGCCAGGAGGAGGTCAACCTCGACTTCGCCATCAAGAACACCGACCGCGCCGTGGGCGCCATGCTCGCAGGCACTGTCGCCCTGCGCTACGGCCAGGAGGGACTGCCCGATCAGACCATCAACGTGAAGTTCAAAGGCTCGGCAGGACAGTCGTTCGGTGCTTTCCTCAACAAGGGCGTGTCCTTTAAATTGGAGGGTGAGACCAACGACTATTTCGCCAAGGGACTCTCCGGCGGACGTATCGCCATCCTGCCGCCCGTGCGCTCTAACTTCAACGCCGAGGACAACATCATCGCCGGTAACACGGGGCTCTATGGAGCCACCAGCGGCGAGCTGTACATCAACGGTAAGGTGGGCGAGCGTTTCGGTGTGAGAAACTCTGGAGCCATCGCCGTCATCGAGGGCGCAGGCGACCACTGCTGCGAATACATGACGGGCGGTCGCGTGGTCGTGTTAGGACAGACCGGTCGTAACTTCGCCGCAGGAATGTCGGGTGGTGTGGCCTACGTCTGGGACAAAGACCATAACTTCGACTATTTCTGTAACATGGACATGGTGGAGATCAACCTCGTGGAGGAGGCGCAGTACCGTAAGGAGCTGCACGAACTCATCCGCCAGCACTACCTCTACACGGGTTCGAAGCTCGCCCGCACCATGCTCGACGACTGGCAGCGCTACGTGGAGGACTTCATCCAGGTAGTGCCCATCGAATACAAGCGCGTGCTCCAGGAAGAGCAGATGAACAAACTCAGACAGAAAATCGCAGACATGCAGAGAGACTATTAAAAGAAACAGACGACTATGGGAAATCCAAAAGCATTTTTAGAGATACACCGGCAGGAGGCCGGCTATCGCCCGATACACGACCGCATCCACGACTTCGGAGAGGTGGAGCAGACGCTGAACACGAAGGAACGCAAGGCGCAGGCTTCGCGCTGCATGGACTGCGGTGTGCCGTTCTGCCACTGGGCTTGTCCGCTGGGCAATAAACCGCCCGAATGGAACGACGCCCTCTACCGGGGCGACTGGGAACTGGCCTACCGCATGCTCAACGCCACAAACCCCTTCCCGGAGTTCACGGGGCGCATCTGCCCGGCTCTGTGCGAGAAATCGTGCATCCTCAACTTGACGGAACACGAGCCTACCACCAACCGTGAGGATGAGGCTTCCATCACCGAGGCTGCCTTCCGTGAGGGCTACGTCCTGACCCACCATCCGCAGCGCAACGGCAAGCGTGTGGCAGTCATCGGTGCAGGGCCTGCTGGCCTGGCTGCTGCCAACGACCTCAACCTTGCGGGCTACGATGTGACCATCTACGACCGCAACGAGGCCGCCGGAGGACTGCTGCGCTACGGCATTCCGAACTTCAAACTCAACAAGGCCATCATCGACCGCCGTATGAAGGTGCTCAGCGACGAAGGCATCCAGTTTGAGTTCGGGAAAGAGATTGACCTTAATGACCTGAAATTGGCCAAGGAGTTTGACGCCGTTGTCGTGGCCACAGGAACGCCCACCGCACGCGACCTGAACATTCCCGGACGCGACCTCAAAGGCGTACACTTCGCCCTCGATATGCTCTCGCAGCAGAACCGCATCCTCGACGGCATCGAGTTCAAAAAGGAAGACCTCGTCACGGCCAAGGGCAAGGACGTGCTCGTCATCGGTGGCGGCGACACGGGCAGCGACTGCATCGGCACGGCGCACCGCCAGGGCTGCAAGAGTGTGACGCAGATAGAAATCATGCCGAAGCCGCCCGTTGGGCCGGAAGACCCGAACAACCCGTGGCCGGCCTTCCCCCGCACGCTCAAGACCACGAGTAGCCACGAGGAGGGTTGTACGCGCCGCTGGAACATCAACTCGCTGGAGTTCCTAGGCAAGGACGGCAAGTTGACGGGTGTTCGCGTGCAGGAGATCGACTGGAAACCCAACCCCGATGGTGGCCGTCCACTCATGGTGGAGAAGGGCAAGCCCGAGGTCATCAAGGCCGAGTTAGTGCTGTTAGCCATGGGCTTCCTCAAGCCCGACCATCCGCAGTACCCCGACAACGTGTTCGTCTGTGGCGACGCAGCCAACGGTGCAAGCCTCGTGGTGCGCGCCCTGGCCAGTGGCAAGCAGACCGCTCGTAAGGTGGACAACTATCTGACAAAACATTAACAACAATACCAACACACAAACACAAAATCTTGAGTCTCTCGGCAGGAAAAATTTTTTCTCTGCCGAGAGAATTTTTTCTCTCTACCGAAGAATACTCAAGAAGCCACTTCTCTTCCACTACAAAAGAAAGATTTCCGCTAAATATTTGGTGATATCAAACGAAATGTGTATCTTCGCAGCACAAAAACCCGCCAAGCCTCTCAACGATGCTCAATTGTGCGAGTCGTGTGTTGCATTTAATAAAGAAATGATTATGGCAATAGAAATGAAAACAATACCTAACCTTTATGGGGAGGCAGCAGCTCGTTTTGTAGAAGCAGCTGACGAGGCATTGGAGAAGCGTGGCTCCATTGACTTCTCAAAGCAAGTAACTAAGGCTCGTGCTATACTAAAACGTTCAAGACTGTACACCTAAGATGTTAGAACAATGTGATTTTATGGAACTGACCGAGGAGGTCTTGCATCAATGCAAAGGCTTCACTTGTAAGGATAAGGACATTACAGAGTTCTTCACCCAAGATTATGTAGATTACGCATACCAGTTACTCGGAAAATCATATTGCTTTGTCAAACTTGATACATCTGAAATCGTCTGTGCGTTTACAGTAGCCAATTCGAGCGTAAAGGTTGACTCTCTTCCTTCCAATCTTAGAAACAAACTGAATCGAAAGATACCAAATGCCAAGCGAAGACCACAGTACCCAGCTGTATTGATTGGACAATTAGCTGTAAGTGATTTGTTTAGTGGTCGACATGTTGGAGATGAATTGCTGGATTTTATTAAGTCTTGGTTTATTGACCCATTGAACAAAACGGGTTGCCGATATGTAATCGTTGATGCCGTCAATCATCGGAAAG